>JBFINI010000005.1:0-27387 GCA_041611275.1 Burkholderiaceae bacterium | reverse complement strand
GAAGCTGCCGATCTGGTGGCCGAGAAATACCAGTCCGTAGAGCGTCGCCGTGTAGCGCAGGCCGAAAATCTGGCCGATCAGCATGTTGGTGAGCGGCACGGTGCCCAGCCACAGCAACCCCATTCCGGCGGCGAAAACGTACAGCACAACCGGTGTCAGCGGAAAGATCAGCAGCAGGGCGATGAAAACCGCGCGCAGGGCATACAGCCAGCCGAGCAGCATCTTCTTGCTGTGGCGGCCTCCGAGCCAGCCGCAACCGTACGAACCAACCACATTAAACAGCCCGATCAGTCCCACCGCCAGCGCGCCGTTCATTGCGGACAAGCCGCGATCAATGACGTAGGAGGGCAGGTGCAGCGTGATGAACGAGACATGAAAACCGCAGACGAAGAAACTCCAGAACAGAAAATGATACGAACGGTGGCCGAGCGCCTGCCTGAACGCGACAGCCAGCGGCTGGTGCGGCTGGTCGGCCGCTGCCGTGCTCTTGCCTTGCAGCAGGAAGGCCAGCGGCAGGACGAACGCACTGAAGACCGACAGCACGAGCAGCGCCGCATGCCAGTCGAATTGCGCGATCAACTGCTGTCCGAACGGCACCATCAGGAACTGGCCCATCGAACCGCCGGCGCTCGATGCGCCCAACGCGAGGCTGCGCTTTTCCGGCGGGAACGCGCGGGCGACGACGCCGAGGATCACCCCAAAGGTCGTGCCGCTCTGGCCGAGACCGACGAGGACGCCCGCAGTCAGATACAGCGTCGCCGCGCTGTCGGCGTAGGCCATCGCCGCCATTCCGATCGCATACAGCACCGCACCGAGCGCAATCGTCCGCCCTGAGCCGTACTTGTCCGACAGCGCACCGAACAGCGGCGCGCCGAGGCCCCAGACCAGATTCTGGATCGCGAAGGCGAGCGAAAATGTCTCGCGCGTGAAGCCCTTGTCGAGCCCCATCGGCTGCATCAGCAGACCGAAGGTCGCACGCACGCCCATTGCAATCAGCAGCACGGCAATCGCCGCGGCGAGCACAACGCTGGCGCTGCGCTGGCGGGAGGCGGGCATCAGATCGACTGGGTCTTGTTGGCGAAAGGCGGCGATTCTACGGCAGCGTACTGCGGCGCTGAGAGTGCCTCCGTATACTCGGCGCGGCTCCCCGTAGTTCAATGGATAGAACGGGCGCCTCCTAAGCGCCAGATACAGGTTCGATTCCTGTCGGGGGGACGCGTGCGGAGAAGTCTTTCGCGCCCGCGCGCCAAGTAGTTGCGCGCATCGCGATCGCCTGCCGGCGCCAGCGGGCAGCGACTACATAGTCTGCGCGTCGCTTTCGAGCTCGTACTCGAACAGCCAGAAGTTCTCCAACTCCCGGTATGCGCAAGTCGAGGCGAACGAGTCCACAAGCGACCGCAGCTCGGATTCGGTCGGAAAGTTCTTCAGGACTCGATGCGTCGAGCCATCCTTGAGTCGGCGAATCTGGTATGAGTTGCCCTCGCGATCCTGTTCGGCGATCGGCAGTTCGCGGCATTGAACGTCCGAATTGTCCAGCAGCACGACACGCGCGCCGGGCAGCAACCGCGAGTGCAAGGACCCGAAGAACGCCTGCCGCGCCTGGACCGGGACGTGCGAGAACCATAGGCCAGCGAACGCCGCCTCGAAGGTGCCGATCTCCTCACCGAGCGCGTAGGCATCCGCTTGCCGAAAGACGACGCCGCTCGCATTCAGCCGGAGTCTGGCGTAGTACAGCGGTTCCGGCGTGGCGTCTGTGGCGACCAGTGAACGTGCGGTGCTGGCAATGAACTGGGTCCAGAATCCCGTGCCGCAGGCGACTTCGAGGGTGGAGCGGCCGGCGAAGCGCGCAGCCAGGTAAGTGGACAGGAAAGCGATGTCGTCTCGCCTTTCCGCCTTGAGATAGACCGCGTCGTAGTCTGGCGCGCGGGCGGCATAGTAGGCCTGCAACTGCGGCGAGGCGTGCGTCACTGACGCTTCCTACATCTGAATGAAATTCAGCCGATAGTGCTTCATCTCGTCGATCGACTCATAGATGTCGGCCAGTGCTTCGTGTTTGCTCTTCTTGTCGAAGGCTCGGTACACATCCGGCTTCCAGCGTCGTGCGAGTTCCTTCAGCGTGCTCACGTCGAGATTCCGATAATGGAAATAAGCTTCGAGACGAGGCAGCCAGCGCGCCATGAAGCGGCGATCCTGGCAAATCGAATTGCCGCACATGGGCGATTTCCCGGCCGGCACCAGCGTTTCGAGAAAATCAATTAGACGCTGCTCGGCTTCGGGTTCGTCGACCGCACTGCTGCGGGCCCGCTCGGTCAGCCCCGAACGGCCGTGCGTGGCAGTGTTCCAGGTGTCCATCGCTGCCAGCACTCGATCGGTCTGGCGTACCGCAATCACCGGACCCTCGGCAAGGACTTCGAGCCGGAAATCAGTGACGACGACGGCAATTTCCAGCACGCGGTCGGTGTCCGGATTCAGGCCGCTCATCTCCATGTCGACCCAGATGAGATTGTTCTCGTCGTAGCGTGGGTGACGCACGGTCAACGCAAGAGGCTGTGACATAATTTTTCGCACTTCGGGAGCATGATTCTCGCACGCGCGCCCTGGCGATCCGGTGGCGAGTTCGCTCTCATTTCGACGCTAAAACGGCAACATGGCACTCGCATTCACGTCCGTATTCGTTTTCTTCGTCTTGCTGATGATCGGGCTGAAGTTCTGGCTCGCCTCGCGGCAGATCCGTCATGTGGCGCGCAATGCGCAGACCGTGCCTGCGCAGTTCGCCGAGCGCATTGGCCTGCCGGCACACCGCAAGGCGGCGCAATACACGATTGCCCGCCAGAGGCTAGGCATTTTCGATGCGGTGGTTGGCGTCGCGCTGCTGATCGCGCTGACCTTGCTCGGCGGCGTGCAGGCGATCGCCGAGGCCGTCACCTCGCTGGCCGGCAATGGACTGGCCGGCCAGGTCGCCATCGTCGCCAGCGTGGCAGTGCTGCTCGGCGCTATCGACCTGCCTTTCGAGTGGTACCGGCAGTTTCATATCGAGGAGCGTTTCGGCTTTAACCGCATGACACCGGCGCTTTTCTTCACCGATCTCGTCAAGTCGGTGCTGGTCGCTGCCGCCCTCGGACTGCCGCTGCTGGCGCTGGTGCTGTGGCTGATGGACGCGGCGGGTCCGTTCTGGTGGCTGTATGCGTGGACCGTCTGGGTTGTGTTCAACGCGCTGGTGCTGGTCCTGTATCCGACCGTGATTGCGCCGTTTTTCAACAAGTTCGAACCCCTTGCCGACAGCGATCTGGCAGCGCGCATCGGCGCATTGCTGGCACGGACCGGTTTTTCCAGCCGCGGCGTGTTCGTGATGGACGGTTCGCGGCGCTCGGCGCACGGTAATGCCTACTTCACTGGACTGGGGCGCGCCAAGCGGATCGTCTTCTTCGACACGCTGCTGCAACGGCTGCAGCCGGCCGAAATCGAGGCTGTGCTGGCCCATGAACTCGGACACTTCAAGCGGCGACACATCGCCAAGCGCCTGGCTTTTTCGTTCTTCTCCAGCCTGTTCTTTCTGGCGCTGCTCGGTTGGCTATCCGGACAAAGCTGGTTCTATCAGGGGCTCGGCGTGACGCCGGCGCTGAACGGCACGCACCACGGCGTGGCGCTGGTGCTGTTCATGCTCGCGGTGCCGGTGTTCACCTTCGTGCTAGCGCCGCTGGCCAGCCGCATCTCACGCAAGCACGAGTTCGAGGCTGACGCCTTCGCCGTCGCGCATACCAGCGGCGACGATCTGGCCAGTGCGCTGGTCAAGCTGTACGAGGATAATGCTTCGACGCTGACGCCGGATCCGGTGCATTCGGCTTTCTACGATTCGCATCCGCCAGCAGCCGTCCGTATCGCGCGGCTGCAGACGGCGGCCGCCTGAGGCTCCCATGCTGACGCTCACCCAATTGCTGGCCGGACACTGCCGCCCGCTCGAGGGCGATGCCGGCCTTTCTGCCGAGGCCGTCGCTGCGCAGCTGGAGCAGTTGCCGGAATGGATCCACCGCGATGGCGCGATCTGCCGAACCTTCCGCTTCACCGACTATTACCAGACGATCGCCTTCGTCAATGCACTGGCCTTCATGGTCCACCATGAAGATCACCATCCGGATCTCGCCGTCGGCTACAACCGCTGCGAAGTGCGCTTCAACACGCACTCGGTCGGCGGCATATCGGAGAACGACTTCATCTGCGCCGCCAAGGCAGATGCGATTTTTGCGCAGCGCTACGGCAACGCGGCGGTATGAGGCCGCTTCGCAGCCCGACGTGCAGGTTTTTGAGTGCACGGCACGGAATTACCGTCCTGCGTATTCTGGGGCGCCCCAACCGGAAAGCCCCTGCCGGCGGCAAGACGGCGACCGCCCGATGAACAAGGCCGCCAGGGCGCCGAGCGGGTTTGAGGCGCGCGTGGTGGCCACTTACGGACGGCACTTCCTGGTCGAAGAAGCGACCGGCGAGTTGCACGCGGCGCAGCGGCGCGGCAAGCGCGGCGATGTGGTGGTGGGCGATCGCGTACATTGCCAGCGCGCCTCGACGGGGCAGGCCGCCATCGAGCGCATATTGCCGCGCTCGACGCTGCTGTTGCGCGCCGATGATCTGCGCAGCAAGGCGCTGGCCGCCAATGTCGACTGCATGGTCGTGGTGTTCGCGCCGCGGCCGACTTTTCACCAACGGTTCATCTGGCGTGCACTGGTGGCCGCGGCCGCGGCGAAGATCGCGCCACTGGCGGTCTTGAACAAGACCGACCTCGACACCGACGGCGATGGGGCAAGCGCACTGGCCGGCCTTGCCCGGCTTGGCTGCACGACACTGGCGGTGTCCGCAAAGACCGCGCCAGACGAAACGCGCAGCGCGCTGCGCCTAGCGCTGGCCGGCAAGTCCAATTTGCTCGTCGGCCAGTCGGGGATGGGCAAGTCGACCTTGATCAATTTGCTGGTGCCGCAGGCCAACGCACGCGTTCAGGAGTATTCGACCCGGCTCAACGTCGGTCGCCAGACAACCACTGCCTCGCGCCTGTTTTCAATCGACAGCGGCGACATCATCGACACACCTGGCTTCCAGGCGTTTGGATTGGCGCACTTGAGCCGGCACGAACTCGTCGCAGCGATGCCGGACCTGACGGCGGTTAGCGACCGCTGCCGCTTCAATGACTGCCGTCACCTGAACGAGCCTGACTGCGCGATTCGCGCAGCGCTGGGGCGCAACGAAATCGATTCCGGCCGCTACGCGTTCTATGTCGAACTCGCAGGAGAGCTCGAGTGATCGGCTTCGACGAGAGTCGTCTTCATTGCCCTATTGCCGCGCTGCTATGAAACTGCTGATGCGTTGCGAGCACGCGATCGCCGCCGCGCACTTTGCCGGCGCATTGCGCGCTGCAGGTATCGACTGCGAAGTACGGAACACCGCGCTGTCCGGCGCGCTCGGCGAGATTCCGTTCCTCGAGTGTTCACCGCAGATCTGGATTCGCAACGCGCTCGACGAAACGCGAGCCAAAGCGCTGATCGCGCAGCTGCGCCAGCCGATGCAAGGTGAACCGTGGATCTGTTCCCGCTGCGGCGAGACCCTGGAGGCGCAGTTCAGTCAGTGCTGGAAATGCGGTGCTGCGCGCTGATGCATGTCGCATCAGGTGAACCAGCCGGCCAGCGATACCAACAACAGCAGCGCAAGCCACAGCAGCAGCGCACGCCAGACGAGACCGACCGCGGCGCGCAGCGTTGCGGCAGTCGGCTCGCCCAGCCCGGCGCCCTCCAAGCCTGCTTCGTCGAAATAGCGCGTTGTATCGGCGCTGTCCAGCACCCGCTGACCAAGCGCGCCGCCAGCGGCAGCGAGGATCAGCGTACGCGAGTCCGGTTGCGGCATACCCTCCGCGGTGACCGCCGGTGGACGCGTGATCTTGCGCCAGCAATAGATCGCCCCCTCAAAATCGCCGACGACCGCAAAACCGAGCGCGGTCATGCGCGCCGGCAGCCAGTCGATCCAGGCGAACGTCCGGCGAGCGAAGTCGCCAAAACGATCCGCCGGCAGCAATCCCGCTGGCGGCTGGTTCCAGCGCCGGGCAAGGTACTCGGACAGGCGAAACAGGATCGGACCGATGGGCCCCGGCAGCAGCACGAACCAGAAGAACACGCCGAACACATGCTTATGCGCCAGTTGCAGCCCATGTTCGCATGACTGGCGCACGAGCTCGTCGAGCTCAAGCTCGGCCGCCGGCGGCGTGTCTTCGACGCCGGCTTTCCATTGCGCCAGTTCGCCGCGCGCAGTCTGCAGGTCACCATTGGCCAATGCGATCTGGATCTCGGTCAACCGATGGCTGAACTGCCGGAATCCCATCGTGAAATACAGCACGACCACATTGACCAGCAACGCCAGCCACCAGGAAATACTCAGCGCAAACGCATAGACGGCACTCGCCACGAAGACCACGCCACCGACTAACAGCAGCCATGCGTACATGCCATGACGGCGACGGCCGGCGTTCATTCCTTCCCGTGCTGCGTCGGCCATGGTTCCGGCCACCGCGTAGACGGGGTTGCGTGCCGGCAGCGGGCGCAATTGCTCAAGCAACAGCGTCAGGACAAGGGCAATCCAACCCACGGCAAGGAACCTCTCAAGGAGTCTAGGGTAGCTGTGACCCGTCAGGCGCGCAGCAGGTGATACAGGTTGCGCAGCATCGCAGCGGTCGCGCCCCAGATAAAGTAGCGTCGACCCGCAACGTAAGGCATTGCATAAAACGTGCGTCGCACGCCACCGACATCGACCAGGCGGCGCTCATGGTGCGCCGGATTCATCAGGAACGCCAACGGGGGTTCGAACACTTCCTCGACTTCGAACCGGTCAAGCGCCAGCGAAAAGCCAGGCCTGATCAAACCGACCACCGGCGTCACCACATAACCAGTGGCGGTGGCATAGCGCGGCAATGCGCCCAGCACTTCGACCGCGTCGGCACGCAGCCCGACCTCTTCTTCCGTCTCGCGCAGCGCCGTGCCGATCGCGCCAGCGTCGTGTCCTTCGACACGGCCGCCGGGAAAACTGATCTGGCCTGCATGATCATGCAGGTGCGCGGTTCGCCGCGTCAGCAGCACCGTCGCGCCGGCCGGGTGCATCACCAGCGGAATCAGCACTGCCGCTTCGCGCGGCGGATCGTAAGCCTGCAGCAGCCGGCCGTCAGCAACGATCTCCGGTTGCCAGGCGGGGGGCGAGATGAACCTTGACCGCAGCGATTCGGAAGTCAGCCGCTCGGGTACCACCGGCTCGCCGCGGACGTGCAGTTCCTCAAAAGCCGGGTCGTGCGCGACGAGTTCCGGGTCGAAGCCCGGCCGCGGCGCCACGGCGCGGGCGGGTTCAGGAGTGCCGTCGCTCATCGCCGCACGTCATCCGGCGTTGCGCGGCGGCAGGCCGGTTGCGCAGCGCCGCCGTCAGTTGCTGCCCTTATGCTCCAGTTTTTCCTTGATGCGCGCTGACTTGCCCGAGCGCTCGCGCAGGTAGTAGAGCTTGGCGCGGCGCACGTCGCCCTTGCGCTTGACCTCGATCGAGGCGATGGTCGGCGAATAAAGCTGGAAAGTGCGTTCGACGCCTTCGCCGCTGGAGATCTTGCGCACGATGAACGACGAGTTCACCCCACGGCTACGGCGTGCGATCACCACGCCCTCATACGCCTGCGTGCGCTTGCGCGTGCCTTCAACCACGTTGACGCTGACAATCACGGTATCGCCCGGCGAAAAGTCCGGGATCTTTCTGTCCACGCTGAGGCGGGCAATCTCTTCCTGCTCGAGTTGCTGAATCACGTTCATCAGTTCTCTCCGGTATCCATCATGCGAGCGGCTTTTCTAGGCGGCGTTTTCCGCAGTTCTCGCCATCGCAGAGGATGGGGTCGTCATTGCCGACGGAACGGATCCGCCGGGGTTCTTCGCCAATTGGCGCAAGAATTCTTCGTCGCGCTCGTCTAGACGGCCGTCGGCGCGAGCAGCTGCGATCAGGTCGGGGCGATCACGCACGGTTCTCGTTAGCGCCTGCTCGCGCCGCCAACGCTCGATCTGGGCATGGTGTCCGGAACGCAACGCCGCCGGTACCGCCTTGCCGCGCCATGCCTCGGGACGCGTGTAATGCGGCATGTCGAGCAGCCCGGTCGAGAATGATTCGTCCTGTGCCGATTCGATCTTGATCGCGCCCGGCAGCTGGCGCACGACAGCGTCGATCACCGCCATCGCGGCAACCTCGCCGCCGGACAAGACGAAATCACCGATCGACACTTCCTCGTCGACAACCTCGTCAATGAAGCGTTGATCGACACCTTCGTAGCGGCCGCAAACCAGCACGGTCGCCGTGCCCTGTTCCGCCCAGGCGCGCACGCGCGCTTCGGTCAGCCGCGTGCCGCTGGCCGACAGCAAGACGACACGGCTGGCGCCCGCGCCGTCCGCGCGTTGCGCCGCACGTGCCGCCTCGACCGCCGCCGCCAGGGGCTCGGCCATCAGCACCATGCCCGGCCCGCCGCCGAAAGGCCGGTCGTCAATCGTGCGATGACGGTCAACTGCGAAGTCACGCGGATTGACCGTCGCCAGCTTCCACAATCCAAGTTCGCGCGCACGCCGCGTGATGCCGTGCTCGGCAATCGCCGCGAACATCTCCGGAAAAAGCGTGACGACATCGAACCGCATTGCTTCAGTCCCGCACCTTGCTGCAGTCCCAGTTACCACTCGGGTTCCCAGTCAACCCGAATCTCGCGCCGCGCCAGATCGATCTCGTCGATATGTCGATCAACCAGCGGCACCAGCACAACTTCTTTATCGCGACGTACTTGCAGAAGCTCCTGCGCACCACTGCTGAGTACCTCGCCGACCACACCCAGCTCGAAGCCGCGACGATTGACCACCCGTGCGCCGATCAGGTCAACCCAGTAGACCTCACCGTCGGCCGTCGGCGGAAACGCCGCCCGCGAGACCGCGATCGACGCACCGCGAAGGCGCTCGGCCTGTTCCGGCGTTTCGCAGCCACGCCATTTGGCGACCAGCGCCGCGCCGTGCCGGCGCACGGCAGTCACCTCGATGCACATGGGCCGCTCGCCAAGCAGCCACCAATGCCGGCTCGCCCGCAGCGCGTCCGCCTGTACGGAATACGGTTGCACGTGCGTCCATCCCTTCACGCCGTAGGCGCCGCGCAGAACGCCCAACTCGACCAGATCCGCCGGAGGCGACAAATCGCCCGCCGGCTGCGACTCAGGCCGGCGCGTTGCCAAATTCCTTGACCAGTCGCGCGACCGTCGGCGAGAGCTGCGCACCAACCCCCTGCCAGTAGGTCAGCCGATCCGCAGCGACGCGAAACCTGGCCTCACCCTCAGCCGCGACGGGGTTGTAAAAGCCCACGCGTTCGATGAAGCGGCCGTCGCGAGGATTGCGCGAGTCGGTGGCAACAATGTTGAAGAACGGGCGCTTCTTGGCGCCGCCGCGGGCCAGTCGAATGACGACCATATGCAATCTTCCTGTTGAAAATCCGGCGCTTGCGGCCCGGAAAAGCATTAGATTCTAGCCGACCGCACTGCCAGCAGCAAACCCGGCGCCAGGAGCGCCGGCCGGGTCGTGGCCGTCGCCTGGCGCGCCGACCGAACCGACTAACATCGGTCGGTTCATCCATTGTCCGAATGCTTCCGTGCCGTTTCGCCGCAAATCGCTGGCCGCCCTGCTCGCCTTCCTGCTCGGCGCCCTCGGCGCGCACCGCCTGTATCTCGGCCAGCCGCGCTGGTGGCTGCCGCTTTCGGTCACTGCCCTGATGGTGCCGATGCTGATCGGCGTACGGAACTGGTACCAGACGCCAGCGTTCTTCATCATGATGATCCCGGTCGTCGCGGGATTCATCGAGGCGCTGGTGCTGGCCCTAACGCCGGACGAGAAGTTCGACCAGCGCTTCAATGCCGGCGCGCCACGCCGCAACGACAGCGGCTGGGATGCGGTGCTGGTGGCCATCGCTACCCTGCTGATCGGCACGACGGCGCTGATGACGGCGATCGTGCTGCTGTTCCAGACAATGTTCGAGCAGACCAACCGCTGATCAGAACAGGTCGAGCTGCGGCCGTGCGGCTTTCGGCGGCTGAAAGAGATCGGCGCGCAGTTCGAAGCGGCCGCGACCCAGGCCGAGCCGCTTGCAGGCCATTTCGAAGCGCTGGCGGATCAGATCGGCCCACAGCCCGTCGCCTTTCATTCGGGAGGCGAAGTCCGCCTTGTAGTCGCGACCGCCCCGCATGTCGCGCACGCGCTTCATCACGCGCTCGGCCCGCAGCGGCAGATGCGCCTGCAGCCACTGCCGAAACAACGGCGCCACCTCCCAGGGCAGGCGCAGCACGGTGTAGAAGGCGGCGCGTGCGCCGGCCGCCGCTGCGGCTTGGAGGAGCTGCTCGATCTCCGGCTCGTTGACGAACGGGATGACCGGTGCCACGTTGACGCACACCGGTATGCCGGCGCAGGCCAGCGCTTCGATCGTGCGCAGTCGTCGTGCCGGGCTGGCCGCGCGCGGCTCGAGTCGCCGCGACAGGTCGTGATCAAGCGTGGTGACGCTGATGAACGCCGCGGTCAGGCTGCGCCGGGCCATCGGCACCAGCAGGTCGAGGTCGCGCTCGATTAGGCCCGATTTGGTGACGATCGCCACCGGATGGCTCGCGCCGCTCAGCACCTCGAGCACGGCACGCGTGATCCGGTAGTCGCGCTCGACCGGCTGGTAGGCGTCAGTGGCCGATCCGAGATTGACGACGTCGGCGCGGTATCCGGGCGCCGCCAGTTCGCGTCGCAGCACATCGGCGGCGTTGACCTTCGCCACCAGCTTGGTCTCGAAATCGAGTCCCGGCGACAAGCCCAAATAGCTGTGCGTCGGCCGTGCATAGCAATACGCGCATCCGTGCTCGCAGCCGCGGTACGGATTGATCGATCGGTCGAAATAGATGTCGGGCGATTCGTTGTAGGCGAGCAGGCTCTTGACCGATTCCTGCCGGACTTCGGTGGCCATCAGCCCCGCGCCGGCAGCGTCGTCGGCGCACTGCGCATCGAGCACATCGCCGTCGACGCTGCGCTCTAGCGTCTCGAAGCGATGCGGCAGGTTGCTGACCGCGCCGCGACCTTTGCGTACAACGAGAAACGGCACAACCGCATTGGCGGCTGCGCCGTCGTCGGGATCGTCGGCCCGCGGCTTCAGGCGAAGTCCTTGACCAGCGCGCCCTGCACGTTCGGCGCCACCTCGTCGACGCGCACGTTGTAAGCGGCGTGGTCGATGCCGACAGCCAGCGCCGCGCCCTTCTTCAGCGCGCCAATCATCGGTGCGACAAACTCGAAGCGCAGGAAATGCACCGACGAGGTCTTTTCCTCGTTTTCGCGCTCGAGGTCTTCGTCAGCGATCGCGTAGACCTTGTCGAAACCATCGACCTGAATGTAGACCCTGTCTTCGATGCCGCGCAGCTTGGCCAGCTCCTTCTTGCGGACTTCCGGATCGTCGTACTCGATCATCATCGTCGCCTTCAGGTTAGTGCCGTCGGGCACCAGCGGCGTATAGGCATCGAGTTCGTCCTGGATGCCTTCCTCCTCGAACGTCTTCTCGATCCGCAGCATCTCCTGGATCTGGTAACGGATCGTCAATTCGTCCTCGAAGATCAGCGTCACATGCTGGCCGATATGCAGCTTGCGGTTCTTCTTGTGCGCCATCACCTGGGCCCGAAAATCCTTGCGGCTTTTCGCGTAGGCCTCGAGGCTCAACAGGCTGTCGCGTGAAATGACCATGTTCATCTCCAAGCTCCGTTCATTCAGATGCCGTACGCGATGCGCACAAGCGTGATGGGATGCGCGACTTCGGGCGTCTTGCCCTCCAGCGCCTCGGCGGCATGCCGCGCGATGCCTTGTTCGATGTGGTGCCCGGCAAGCTGGCAGTCCGAGCTGATGTAATCCGGCTTGACGCCGGCCATGCTTTTGAACACCGGCTTGCCGATCTTCATCGCCATCGCATGAAACTCCTTGCGCGTTCCCCAGATTCCAGAATGCCCTGAGCAACGCTCGACCGTATTGACCGAGATATCCGGCACGAGTTTCAACATCTCTTCGGTCTTCTTGCCAATGTTCTGCACCCTGCCATGGCAAGGTACGTGATACGAAACGGTTCCCAGCGGCTTCTGGAAATCGGTTTTCAGCAGACCGTCCTTGTTTCGTGCCACCAGGTATTCAAACGGATCCCACATCGCCTTCTTGACCGCCTGGACGTCGGCGTCGTCCGGGAACATCAGCGGAAGTTCCTGCTTGAACATCAGCGTGCACGAGGGGATCAATGTCAGGATCGCGTAACCGTCGCGCGCCAGCTGCGCGAGCTGCGGAACATTGATGTTCTTCAGCTGCTCGACGGATTCGAGATCGCCGATCTCCAGCTTCGGCATGCCGCAGCAGGCCTCCTTCTCGGCGAGCACATACGGGATCGCGTTGTGCTCGAGGATCTTGACCAGATCATGCCCGATGCCCGGCTCGTTGTAATTGACGTAGCAGGTGGAAAAGATCGCCACCTTGCCCGGCGTCTTGGCGCCGTCGCGCACGGGTGCGGCTCCGTTGGAACGTGCAGCCGAGCGGAACTTCTTCGCCGCAAACTCAGGCCGCCAGGCCGTACGTTCGATGCCGAGCACGCCTTCCATTGCCGCCCGCGCGGGAGCACTGCGGTTCACCGCATTGATGGTCTGCGTGACGATCGGAATGCCGGCGAACAGGCCGACCTTGTCGGTCGATGTCATGAACTTGTCCGCCACCTTGGCGCCGTGCTTGCGGAAATGGACCGCCTTGGCGCGAAGCATCAGGTGCGGAAAATCGATGTTCCAGGGATGCGGCGGCACGTACGGACACTTGCTCATGTAGCACATGTCGCAGAGGTAGCACTGATCGACTACATCCTTGTATTTTGCTTTCGCCACCCCATCGACTTCACCGGTCGGACCGTCGTCGACGAGATCAAACAGCGTCGGAAACGCGCCGCACAGGCTGACGCAACGACGACAGCCGTGGCAGATGTCGAAAACCCGCTCGAGTTCCTTTTCAACCTGCGTTTCGTCCCAGTAGGCGTCCGACTTCCAGTCGATGGGATGACGAGTGGGAGCCTCGAGGCTACCTTCTTTGACAATCATGATCTGTTCCTGACGGCAATGAACTTGAGCTTTTCTTGTCAGTTCACCGCAGGCGGCGGTGCACTGAGAAAAACGGGCCGCTCGGAGGCGGCCCGCGATCGAACGCTGCGCCCGCTGCGCGGACGCCTTTCAACCGCACCATCGCAACATCAGTCGGCGATCGCGTCCAGCGTCTTCTGAAACTTGTTGGCATGCGAGCGCTCGGCCTTGGCCAGCGTCTCGAACCAGTCGGCGATCTCGTCGAAGCCTTCGTCACGTGCGGCCTTCGCCATGCCCGGGTACATGTCCGTGTACTCGTGCGTTTCACCGGCGATGGCTGCCTTCAGGTTCGAGCGCGTCGGGCCGATCGGCAACCCGGTGGCCGGGTCGCCAACTTGTTCCAGGTATTCCAGGTGGCCGTGCGCATGGCCCGTCTCGCCCTCTGCGGTCGAGCGGAACACCGCGGCGACATCGTTATAACCTTCGACGTCGGCCTTTGCCGCGAAATACAGATACCGACGATTGGCTTGCGATTCACCGGCGAACGCATCCTTGAGGTTCTGCTCGGTTTTCGTGCCTTTCAGTTTTGCCATGACAACTCTCCTGATTCGAATCGGATAGTAGAAAATCCGGCGCGCAACTCGACACCGCGCCGCAAAGCTTGTAGAAGATACGAGTCGACGCTCTTTTGCACAAATGAATTGTTCTTATGTGATCGATAGTCAGTCACTATTATCGAAAGCGGCCACGCACACGAAACTTAGCCCAGCACCGAAGCCGCCATGCTGACGGAGGTCACGAGCCCATTGGGCAAAGACGCGGCGGACGGATTCTCGCCCTGGCACTCAGAACTGCTCTGCCGCCAAAGCCAGCACGCCGACCGCTCCCTCAATGATGCTGGTGCGCAGCCCGGGAACTGTGCTCAGCAGATGGTCGGCGAAGAACCTCGCGGTCGAGATCTTGGCCTGGAGAAATGCTTTCTCATCGGCCCCCGCATCGAGCGCCCGCTTCGCCGCGGCGGCGGCGCGCGCCATCTGCCAGCCGCCGTGCGCGATACCCGCCAGTTTCAGATAGGGCACCGAGCCGGCAAACACGGCACGAATGTCCGACTTGAACTGGCCAACGACAAAGTCGACGACTTCTTCGTAGGCGTCGGCTGCCGTGGTGAGCCGACGACCGATCGCCGCCAGATCAGCGTCGCTGCTTTGCGCGAGCTCTGCCGCCGATTGACGCATTTGCGCAATCTGCGCCTTGGCTGTTGCGCCACCGTCGCGCGCGGTCTTGCGACCGACGAAATCGTTCGCCTGGATTGCGGTTGTGCCCTCATAGATCGTGAGAATCCGAGCGTCGCGATAGAACTGGGCGGCACCAGTTTCTTCGATGTAACCCATGCCTCCGTGCACCTGAATTCCGTTGGAAGCGACTTCGATCGACATCTCGGTCGACCAGCCCTTGACGATCGGCACCAGGTACTCGTAGACAACGCTTGCCTGCTTGCGCTTTCCCGCGTCCGGGTGCCGATGGGCGATATCGCACCAGGCGGCAGCGACATATGCGATCGCTCGCGCGGCCTCCGTGTTAGCCCGCATGAACATCAGCAGGCGGCGTACGTCGGGATGCGCGATGATAGGCACCGCCCCGGTCGAACCCTCTACCGCCCGGCTCTGCACGCGTTCCTTCGCGTACTCAGCAGCTTTCTGGTAGGCGCGCTCGGCAATCGCGATGCCCTGCATTCCAACCTGGAAGCGGGCGGCGTTCATCATGATGAACATGTACTCGAGGCCGCGGTTCTCCTCGCCTACCAAATAGCCGATCGCGCCGGGCCCGGCCTCGCCGTGGCCGTCACCAAACAGCAGCACGGCGGTGGGGCTGGCCTTGATGCCGAGCTTGTGCTCGATCGACGCGCAGTACACGTCGTTGCGCTTGCCGAGGCTGCCGTCAGCATTGACCAGCCGCTTCGGCACCAGGAACAGCGAAATGCCCTTGACTCCCTCTGGCGCATCGGGCGTGCGCGCCAGCACCAGGTGGACGATGTTCTCGGCCAGGTCGTGCTCGCCATAAGTGATGAAGATCTTCTGCCCGTTCAACCGGTAACTGCCATCGGGCTGCGGGGCTGCCCGCGTGCGCACCAGCGCGAGGTCCGAGCCCGCCTGCGGCTCGGTCAGGTTCATCGTTCCGGTCCACGTACCGTCGACTAGCCGCGGCAAGTACTGCTCGCGCAGTCGATCGGAGCCAGCGGTCAGCAGCGCCTCGATCGCACCATCAGTCAGCAAGGGGCACAGAGCAAAGGAAAGGTTCGCCGACTGCAGCATCTCGGTACACGCGGTGGCGACCAGTTTCGGCAAGCCCTGTCCGCCGTACTCCTGCGGGTGCTGCACACCTTGCCATCCTGCCGCGACGAATTGCTTGAATGCCTCCTTGAAGCCCGGCGTCGTCGTCACCTCGCCATCGTTCCATGTTGCTGGCGTCGTGTCGCCGGTCCAGTTCAGAGGCGCCACCACCTCGCTCATGAAGCGAGCGTTTTCCTCGAGCACGGCGGCCACAGTCTCGTCACTGGCGTCCTCAAAACCGGGCAACTTCTGAATCTCAGCGAGTCCGGCCAGTTCCCGCATGACGAACAGAATGTCTTTCAACGGCGCGGAGTAGCTCATGTCGGCTCCTTGAAAAATACGTCGGGGCGCATTCCCACAGCCTGCGCCATGGAGCTGCGCCCCGAGGTCTGCTGACGCGGCCTAGCCGAGTTCCTTGACCAACTGCGGTACGGCTTCGAACAAGTCAGCCACCAGACCATAGTCGGCCACTGAAAAGATCGGCGCTTCCGGGTCCTTGTTGATCGCTACGATGACCTTGCTGTCTTTCATCCCGGCAAGGTGCTGAATGGCGCCCGATATGCCGATGGCAACGTACAGTTGCGGCGCGACGACCTTTCCCGTCTGCCCGACCTGCCAATCATTCGGCGCATAACCAGCGTCGACCGCCGCCCGCGATGCGCCGAGGGCCGCGCCGAGCTTGTCGGCCAACGGATCGAGCATCTTGAAGTTCTCCGCCGAGCCCATGCCGCGGCCGCCGGAGACGACAAACTTCGCGCCCTGCAATTCCGGGCGATCGCTCTTGGCGATTTCGCGACCGACGAATTTCGACAGACCCGAATCGTCCACCGCGTCAAGCGCTTCAATCGCTGCGTTGCCGCCGTCACCGGCCGCATCGAAGTTCGTCGGCCGTGCGCTCACGACCTTGATCGGATCGCTCGTCTGGACGGTGGCAATCGCGTTGCCGGCGTAGATCGGGCGGGTGAAAGTATCCGGTGATTCAACGCTGATGATGTCCGACACCTGTGCGCAGTCGAGCAAAGCCGCCAGCCGCGGCAGCACGTTCTTGCCAAAGGCCGTGGCCGGCGCGAAGACATGGCTGTAATTCTTGGCGACAGCCAACGCCTGAGCCGCAACATTCTCTGCCAGTTCGTCGGCCAGCGATGGAGCGTCGGCATGCAGGACCTTGGCAACACCGGCGATCTTGGCCGCCTGCTCGGCAACGGCCTTGCAATCGCTGCCGGCCACCAGGACATGCACTTCGCCGCCGGCCTTGGCAGCCGCGGTCACGGTGTTAAGCGTTGGCGCCCTGAGAAGGCGGTTGTCGTGCTCGGCAATGACGAGGGCGGGCATCTTGTCGGTCCTTATCCGATGACTTTGGCTTCGGTCTTTAGCTTGGCCACCAGGGTGGGCACATCGGCCACCTTGACGCCAGCCTTGCGCGTCGGCGGCTCGACAACCTTGAGGACCTTGAGGCGCGGCGCCGGATCGACGCCGAGGTCCGCCGGCTTGACGTTCTCCAGCGGCTTCTTCTTTGCTTTCATGATGTTCGGCAAGGTGACGTAACGCGGCTCGTTCATGCGCAGGTCGACCGAAACCACCGCCGGCAGCGTTATCGAAATCGTCTCGAGCCCACCGTCGACTTCGCGCGTGACCTGAGCCTGGTCGCCTTCGACGGTCATCTTCGATGCGAAGGTTGCCTGCGGCAGACCGGCCAATGCAGCCAGCATCTGCGCGGTCTGATTGGCGTCGTCGTCAATCGCCTGCTTGCCAAGCAGCACCAACCGCGGCTTTTCCTTATCGACCAGCGCTTTCAGGATCTTGGCCACCGCAAGCGGCTGCAATTCAGCCGTCGTCTCGACCAGTATCGCGCGGTCAGCACCAATGGCCATCGCAGTGCGCAGCGTTTCCTGGCATTGAGCGATGCCGCAGGACACCGCGATGACTTCGGTGGCCTTGCCCGCTTCTTTCAGTCGCACCGCCTCTTCGACGGCGATCTCGTCGAAGGGGTTCATCGACATCTTCACATTGGCGATGTCGACACCGGTACCGTCGGATTTCACCCGGACCTTGACGTTGTAGTCGACGACGCGCTTGACCGAGACGAGAATCTTCATGGCTTGTTTGTCTCCGCAATTTGACGCGATTATACGAAGCGTGACTCATTGGCTCCGGCCGTCGCCGGCCGACTGGAGAAAGCGCTCTATCTGTCTAACGAACCATCCACGGCAAGACCGTCGCCTCGATCCACGTCCATCCGCCTGCAACCAGCAGATAGCGGCACAGCTTGCCCATAGCGAAAAGCGCGAGCGACCAGTACGGGTTGAAACGCAGCCATCCCGCGGCCACGCAAAGCGCGTCGCCGATCAGCGGCAACCACGAAAACAGCAATGCCCAGTAACCATAGCGGTGCAGCCAGATGATGGCTCGCGCGCCAGCGCGATTTGGAATCATCCTTCCCAACAGGTACGAGGTCATGCCGCCCATCGTGTTGCCGATCGTTGCCACCACGACGGCCCGCACAAGCAGGTCCGGATGCTGGTGGATCACCGCGATCAGTACCAGTTCAGAGCCACCGGGCAGCAGCGTAGCGGCGATGAAACTTGCGATGAACAGGCCGAGCAGGCCGGCGTCGGCGGAAAACTCGAACATGGCACTTCGCACTGGCGCGGGCAGAAAGGACCGGCGATTCTAGGTTCCCGCGCAGGGAGCAACGGCAGGCTGGCACTACGGCGAGCGGTGTTCACCGAACAACATCGCACGTCGCGCCGGCGACTCTCTCAGCCGAGCCACGGATCAACTCGTTTGCCGTGTTACGTGCGGGTGCGCCTAGGTCCCTGGCGACTGAATTTCAAAGCAGTCGCGTCGCGGCCAGCCAGTGCGTTTTGCCGGCCGTGACGATGCAGGCGTTTCCAAGGTTCAGCGCAGAAGGCGGCACTTACAACCGCGGCAACACCGACTGCGCCGATGGCCTGCACATCTTCTTCACCCATGCGCGCGCCGAACCCGGACATGCATCAACCGAGAACGCTCGACCCGCCAGCTCGAGCCGCCCGATTCAGCGATAGCCCACGCGGTCGAGGATGCGCTGCGCGGCGACTTGTCCTTTGCCAATCGACGACAGCGACATGGCCTCCGCCTTGAAGCTGCCTAGCGCGGCCAGTGCTGGATTGCTTCCTTCGGCGCCCTTGACCACCGGCCACTCGTTGTTGCCTTCAGCGAAATAGGTTTGGGCCTGCGGGCTCGCCAGGTATTCGAGGAATCGAACGGCGTTGGCACGGTTGGGCGCATGGCGCGCCACCGCGCCCCCGGACACGTTCACGTGGGTTCCGGAAGTCGCCTGGTTGGGCCAGATGAATCCAACCTTCTCGACGACCGCTTTGTCTTTCGGGTCTGCAGATCGCATCAGCCGCACCCAGTAGTAGCTGTTCGTCAATGCCACCGCGCACTCTCCGCTCGCGACCGCGCGGATCTGGTCGGTATCGCCACCCCGCGGCGGCCGTGCCATGTTCGCGACCATGCCGCGCGCCCACGCCTCGGCCCCCGCCTCGCCGTTGCGTTCGACCAGGCTGCCCAGCAGTGACAACATGTAGGGGTGCGATCCCGAACGGGTGCAAACGCGGCCCTTGTTCATCGGTTCGGCGAGCTTCTCGTAGGTATCGACCTCGCTCGGCTTGACCGTTGACCTGCTGTAAACAATGACGCGCGCCCGTGTGGAGAAGCCAAACCAGCTGCCGTCGTTCGAACGAAGATTGGCCGGAATCCGGTCAGTCAGAACTTTCGAATCCACGGGCTGAAACAATCCTTCGATTTGCGCCCGCCACAATCGCGCCGCATCGACCAGTAGCACCACATCGGCCGGGCTGTTGGCGCCCTCGCTTTTCAGGCGCTGCAGCAAAGGCTCGTCGGCCAGTTCGATGCGGTTGATCTTGATGCCCGTTTGCTGGGTGAAGTCGCGATATAGCGCCTCATCGGTTTGATAGTGCCGCGCCGAGTAAAGGTTCAGAACCGGTGGCTGCGCGTCGCCGCGCCCCGGCACAAACAGACTGACGGCCGCCGCGAAAAGCAGGGTCGAGCCGAGAAACGCTTTCCGCCCCCGCTCAAGCCGCAGTCGCCATTGATGCTTGTTCATCGCCTAGCTCCCGTGTGTTGCATCAGCTCTCGGTTGCTGCTGATGGTTGCCGTGGATCAACGGGAATGTTAACGAGAACAATTCGCATTTGCAAATTGCTCTTATTTGATACGTGTCAGGGCGTCTCGCTTGCTGCGGCGCCACAGCCCGGGTTCAGGGTTTGGACAGCCCGTAAGGATCATCCGATTCAATCGGCAAGCGCGCCTTGGTATCCCCAGCCGCGGCTGAACCGGCATCGCCCGCCAATGAGTCGAGCCGCCGAGCGCCGTTGTATCGCCTTGCCCAGTACGACTGGGCCATCGACTCGATGCGCACGTACCCGCGCCGGGCCGGTGCATGGACGAACTGGTCATTACCGACATACATGCCGACGTGTGAGTAAGCGCGCCCAAGGGTGTTGAAGAAGACGAGATCTCCAGGTTGCAGCGCCTGCCGGGCAACCGCCGACCCGATCCGACTCATCGCTTCCGACTGCCGCGGCAATTGCAGGCCCAACACGTTGCGGGCAGCGAAATGCACCAGTCCGCTGCAGTCCAGACCGGTCGCCGGATCATTGCCGCCAGACCGGTACGGCACGCCAACCAGCGCGATCGCGGTCAAGACAAGGTCCGAGCTCGAAGCGCCCTCGAGGCCCGCGCGCGCCTCGGCTTGCTCGGGCCCGCAGACAACGAGCGTGATTGCGCAGAGCGCCCCAAGGAACTGCCGCGTTTCGCCACTGAACATCACCGGATCGCCTCCGAAAGTACTAGTCCGAACATCAAGATAACCGAACAGATGAAGAAATACAGCGGGGATTGCGGCAGCATTTCCTCTGAATTCGCCAAGTGTGAATCGTGCAACGTCTCGCACAGGCTGCCGTCCGCAGGCCCGTGCACGGTCTGTGTCCGCGCCTTTGCCCAACTGAGACCGACTGAACCCGTGTCCGCCAAAGCGCGCATCCTGATCGTCGACGACTCGCGCATCGTTCGCGCAACGATTGCGCAGCACATCCGCGACCGCTTCGACGTACGCGAGGCGGTCGATGGCGAGGCTGCCTGGCAGGCAATCCTTCTCGACGCCTCGATCCGCGTGGTCATTACCGATCTGACGATGCCGAAGGTCGACGGATTCGAGCTGCTGACACGCGTGCGTGCGTCGCGCCTGCAGAGGGTCCGCGAGCTGCCGATGATCGTGATTTCCGGCGCCGACGAACAGGCAGAATGCCAGCGCGCGGCCGAGCTCGGCGCCACCGATTTCATCCAGAAGGGCGTCAATGCCGCCGAACTGATCTCTCGCCTCGAGGTCCTGATCAAGCTGACCACGACCCGCGAGGCGCTCGAGGACAGCCTTGCGGCGCTCGAATCGTCGCGCACCATCGACCCCGACACCGAGCTGTTGAGCCCGTCCTACTTCGATCGGCAGGTCGACAAGCTCGTCTCCTATTCGCGCCGCAACGTGGCCGATGTCGCGGTCATCTGCCTGCGCGTCGAGGTATCAGTCCCGCAATCGGAGGCCTGGGAAGGCGAGCTTGAGCCTCGCATCCGGGCGCTGGCCCGGTCGCTGGCCGCCTCGATACGGCTGGAGGATCTCGCCACCCGCTCTGAGCGCTATGAGTTCTGCGTGGCCACGCAAAGCGATGGCATGGCCAGCGTGCTGCGCTTCGCCGCGCGCCTGCGCAAGGTGCTGGAGAACGTTGACACCTCCGTCTCCGGCGTTGAGGTCTGGACCAGCATCGGCGTGGCCTGCTTGTCGGAGGACATGCGCGCAGGGGCCGAACAATTGCGCCAGATCAGTCAGAAACGGGCCCAGCAGGCACAAACTGGCCGCTCGCGGCGTATCGTACTGGGCGCGGGTGACGCCAGCGGCGGCAATGGGGAATTGCGCGCCGACGAGGGCTCGATGGATGTCAATCTGGCCCTGACGCTGATCCGCTCAGGGCGGGCCGCAGAAGTCGTGCCGCATCTCCCGCGCCTGGTGCACCAGTTGCGTCCGCTGATGGCGCTGGTGCGCCAGCAACGAGAACTCGAAATCGCAAACAAGGAGACCGTAGTCCATGGCAGCCTACAAGGAGTTCCACGCCAGGTCGATCAACGAACGTGACGCTTTCTGGACCGAGCAGGCGCGGCTGATCGACTGGCACGCGCCCGTCTCGCAGACGCTCGACTATTCGAGGCCGCCCTTCGCGCGCTGGTTCGTCGGCGGCAAGACCAATCTATGCCACAACGCGATCGACCGGCACCTTGCCAGCCGCGGCGATCAGGCTGCCCTGATTTTCATTTCCACCGAGGTCGACGCCGAGAAGACCTACAGCTTCAATCAGCTCGCTCGAGAAGTGAACCGGATGGCCGGGATCTTGCGCGAACTGGGTGTTGGCCGTGGTGACCGCGTGCTGATCTACATGCCCATGATTCCGGAGGCGGCCTTCGCGATGCTCGCCTGCGTGCGCATCGGCGCCATCCACTCGGTGGTGTTCGGCGGCTTTGCCTCGGTCAGCCTCGCCTCGCGTATCGATGATGCGCAGCCGAAGGTGATCGTCAGTGCTGATGCCGGTTCACGCGCCGGCAAGGTGGTGCCGTACAAAGGGCTGCTCGACGAGGCGATCCGCTTGTCCAAGAACCCGCCGGCCAAGGTGCTGCTGGTCGACCGCGGCCTGGCGCCGATGGCGAAGACTTCCGGCCGCGACGAGGATTACGCCAAGCTACGCGCGGCGCACATGAACGATGAGGTGCCGTGCGAGTGGCTCGAGTCAAGCGAACCCTCCTACATCCTGTACACGTCAGGCACCACCGGCAAGCCGAAAGGAGTGCAGCGCGACACCGGTGGCTACGCCGTGGCGCTGGCCGCCTCCATGAAGCACATCTACTGCGGCAACGCCGGCGAGACCTACTTCGCCACCAGCGACATCGGCTGGGTGGTCGGCCACTCCTACATCATCTACGGCCCGCTGCTTGCCGGCATGGCCACCATCATGTTCGAAGGCACGCCGATCCGTCCGGACGGCGGCGTCTGGTGGTCGATCGTCGAGAAGTACAAGGTCACGGTGATGTTCTCGGCGCCCACGGCAATCCGCGTGCTCAAGAAACAGGACCCGGCGTTCCTGAAGAAATACGACATTTCGTCGCTGCGCATGCTGTTCCTCGCTGGCGAGCCGCTCGATGAGCCGACTGCACGCTGGATCGCCGACGGACTGGGCAAGCCAATCATCGACAACTACTGGCAGACCGAAACCGGCTGGCCGATCCTGGCGATTTCTCGCGGTGTCGAGGCCCTGCCGTCGAAATTCGGCAGTCCTGGCCTCGCTGTCTATGGCTACGACGTCAAGCTGTTCAACGAGAGCACCGGCGATGAGGTCAAGGGCGCCGACGAGAAGGGCGTGGTGGCCATCGAAGGGCCGCTACCGCCCGGTTGCATGACCACCATCTGGGGCGACGACGAGCGCTTTGTCAAGACCTACTGGGAGAGCGTGCCGAACCGGATGGTCTATTCGACCTTCGACTGGGGCGTGCGCGACCAGGACGGCTACTTCTTCATTCTTGGTCGTACCGACGATGTGATCAACGTCGCCGGCCATCGACTGGGCACGCGCGAGATCGAAGAGTCGATCAGCTCGCATGCGTCGATCGCCGAGGTCGCGGTGGTCGGCGTCGCCGACCAGCTCAAGGGGCAGGTGGCAATGGCCTTCGCTGTAGTCAAGGACGCCAACGCCATTGCCACGCCGCAGGGCAGGATGGCCCTCGAAGGCGAACTGATGAAGGTCGTCGACAGCCAGCTCGGCGCCGTGGCGCGACCGGCGCGGGTGCATTTCGTCACCGTCCTGCCGAAGACGCGCTCGGGCAAGCTGCTGCGCCGCTCGATCCAGGCGCTGTGCGAAGGCCGCGATCCGGGCGACCTGACGACGATCGAGGATCCGACCGCGCTCGAGCAGGTGCGCTCCGCCGTCAAGCCAGCCTGATGCACCGTCGCGCCGAATGACGGCCGGCGAGACGACCACTTACGTCCTCGCCCAGATCGGGCTGCCGCCGACCTCGTTGATCGTGCTGGCGCTCGCCGGCACATGGCTTGCGCTGCGCCGGCGCCTGCTCGGTATTGCCTTGGCAAGCGCCAGTCTGCTGGCGCTGGCGGCATTGAGCATGAATGTCGTTGCACGCGCCTTGATCCGCACGCTGGAGCCGCCGCCGCTCGCCGCTGCCGATCGCGCCGGCGCGCAGGCGATCGTCATCCTGGCTGGTGGCCGGGCGCACGGCTCACCCGAGTGGGGCGGCGATACCGTCAGCGCCTCGTCACTGCGTCGGCTGCGCTACGGCGCGCTGCTGGCTCGCGAAACCGGGCTGCCGGTGCTGCTGACCGGCGGCAATCCGGACCGCGCCAAGCTGCCTGAGGCGAGACTGATGCAGGGTGTGCTCGAACACGAATTTGGCATCAAGGCGAACTGGATCGAAGACGGCAGCGACACCACGGCGGACAATGCGCGCCTGTCCGCGGCAATTCTCGCCCCGCGGGGCATCCGCCGGGTGTTGCTGGTAACCGATGCGTATCACATGCCGCGCGCGCGCCGGGCCTTTGCAGCGGCCGGGTTCGCGCCCGTCGCGGCGCCGACCGGCTACTTAAGCCGGCGCGCATTTCGAGGCCAGCACCTGGTGCCGAATGCCGAGGCGCTGCGGGTCAGCAACGTGGCGCTGCGCGAATGGGTGGCCGGTCTTTGGTACCGTCTGCGCGGCTGAACCGGATACGGACGGAGGGCAATTTCATGCAAAGCAAGAGCGTGCTCGGCACCGACGAAGCAACCCGCATCATGGCCGCCGCGGTCGCCGAGGCGACCCGGAACAAGTGGGCAGTGACAGTCGCCATCGTCGACGACGGCGGCCATCTGCTGCAACTGACGCGGCTCGACGGTGCCGCACCGGTTTCCGCCTACATCGCGCCGGAAAAGGCACGCGCCGCGTCGATGGGCCGCCGCGAAACGAAGGTTTACGAAGATATGATCAACCAGGGCCGCAACGCGTTCCTGTCGGCGCCGCTGCAGGGCATGCTCGAAGGCGGCGTGCCGATCACCTCAGGCGGCCAGGTCATCGGTGCCGTTGGCGTCTCCGGCGTGAAATCGAGCGAGGACGCGCAGATCGCCAAGGCCGGGATCGCCGCACTTTAGTCTTCGCGCGACGAATGGGCGGTGCGTGGCCTCAGTCGCTGCTGGCGCGCGCCGCGCGGCGGCCGCGCTCGACGTCGACCTTGGCCAGCACCAGCAGTCCGGCAACGAAATAAAGACCGGTGGTTAGGATCGCCAGTCGGTGATTGTTGTCGGTGATCCAGGTCACCAGACCGTAGGTCACCGGGCCGATCACCGCCGACAGCCACACCGCCACATTCCACAGGCTGTAGAACTCGGCGCGCCGGTGCGCGGGCGCAAAAACGCCGACCATTGCCCGTCCAGCCGACTGGCTAGAACCCATGCACAGGCCGGCAATGTTGGCCGCCACCCAGAACCACAACACGCCGGTCGTAAAGCCGGCGATCAGCACCATCACGATCCAGCCAACGATTGTCAGTGCCAGCGCTGGCCGGTGGCCGATGGCGTCCTGAACGTAGCCAAACAGGAAGGCGCCAAGCGCCGCGGTGATGTTGACCGCCATGATTAGCGTCATCGTCTGCGCGGTTTCGAACTTCATCACCTGCTGCGCATAGATCGCGGCCAGCGTGATCACCACCGACAGCCCGCCCTGGTACAGCAGACCGCACAGCGCCAGCCAGCCGAAATCGCGGAACTCGTGGATGTGGCGCAGCGTATGCCACAGCCGCTGCGTTGATTCGCTGAGCACGCTGCCGACTGTGCCGCCGCCCAACGGCTGCGCGCGCTCGCGCAGCGTGGCGAAGGTCGGAATGACCGCCAGGGCAAACACGGCGGCAGTAATCAGCATGGTGACCGGCACATAGTGCGTGGCTGGCTGCCCGTGTTCCTGTGCCCACAGGACATAGCCGAGGCTAATGGCCAACGCCAGCAGGCCACCGAAGTACCCCAGGCTCCAGCCCCAACCAGAGACTTTGCCGAGCGCCTCGGGCCGCGCCAACTCAGGCAGAAAAGCGCTGTTCAACGTCACGCCGGCGGCGAAGCAGACGTTCGAGACCACGATCGCCGTCATCGCCAGCGCAAGATCGCCTGGGCCAGTCAAGGCCAGCGCCGCCGTGCCGACAATGCAGCCGGCGGTCACCAACCCCATCAGCAGTTTCTTGCAGGCGTGCAGGTCAGCGTAGGCGCCAAGCGCCGGCATGACCACCATGCCAACAACGTACGAGGCCGACAGCGCCAGCGTCCACGCCAGCGTCGCCCATGCCGCGTTGCCTGCGATCACGTTGACGAAGTAAGCGTTGAACACCGCCGTCAGCACCACCGTCGTGTAGCCGGAATTGGCAAAGTCGTACATGGCCCAGGCGAACACTTCCCTCCGCGGCACGCCGGCATTCAGGCTCTGCGGATTAAAAAGCGGCATCAGGATGCACTCCAGGACAACGGCGGCGGACACGCAAGACCGCACGATGCTACCGTGCGCGCATCGTCATCGCCTTCGCCTGCCTTGCGCCGCATCTTCCCGACCGCGCCTCGCCAACGATGAGGGATCTCGACCGTATCGACCGGCAGATCATCGCCATCCTGCAAAGCGATGGCCGAATCACCAATCAGGCGCTGTCCGAGCGCGTTGCGCTCAGTCCACGCGCCTGCCTGGAACGTATGCGCCGGCTGGAGAAATCAGGCTTGATCAGCGGCTATATGGCCATCATCGAGCCACGACGACTGGGAAACCTGCTGACGATCGTCGTCGAGGTGTCGTTGCGCGACCAGTCGGCAGCGACGCACGCGCGCTTCGAGGCCAAGATGCGCACCACCGGTGAAGTGATCGAGTGTTTCCTCGTTTCCGGCAATTGCGATTACGTACTGCGGTTGGCCTGTACGAGCCTGGATCACTACCGCGAACTGACCAACGCGTGGACTGACGATCCGGCGCTCGGCATCGAGCGGATCGCTTCCAAGCCGGAGCTGCAGACCGTCAAGCCGTTTCGCGGCTATCCGCTGGGCTGATGCTCGATCGCCGCGCGCAGATTGGCGCGCGCGGCGGACTCGAAACGCAACAGGCACTGCGGCGTCGAGTAGATGCGTGGCCGTGCCAGCAGCCGCTCAAAGGCGAGCGCGCGACGCGCGGTGAACGAGCGCCAGCGCTCGCCATCAATGGCTGGCGTCAGTGGATGCAACTCGAAAAACAATTCGCGTGAGTACTGTTCGAACTCGTCCGCTGCTGCCGCAAGGCGCAGCAGATCGAGATCGAGCACGGCTGCGGCGGCCTCTGAGGTCGGCAGGTGCTGCGCCGTATCAATGACGATCGAAGCCGCCTGGCGAACGATCGCTGCATCGATTCCCTGGGCATAGACACGCAGCAGTTGCGCCGACAGCGCCTCGTTCGCCCCGCTCATCGCCCCCGGCACGTACACGGCGTCATGAAAGAGAACGGCCAGCGCCTGGGCCGGCGAAAGCTCGATCAAGAGGTGCGCTGCATCGTCGAGTATCTGCGCCAGATGCCGTTGATCGTGATAGACACGATGCGGCTCACGGTGCGAGAACAGAACGGCATCGATCCGCTCGGCCGCAAAGCCGGCGGCAACCAGCGAATGCCAACCCGGATGGCTACCGTCCAGCGTGTCACCGGCGTGGAGCATGCAGACATCGTAGGTTCGGCTCGCCGTCACGGCTGTCCGAAATTCACTTGCGCTGCAACACCTAAGGCGCTAGGCACGCCATAACCGCAGAATCGGCGGCGGCGCGCAGCAGCCGCCGCAGCCTCGGCACATTG
>JBFINI010000004.1:0-29738 GCA_041611275.1 Burkholderiaceae bacterium | reverse complement strand
GTCGTGGTTGCGCAGGAAGATCGACCACTGGCAGTTCTCCGGAATGTCCGGCGTCTGCTGCAGGATCTCGACGATCGGATGGCGGTCCTCCTGCGCGATGGCCATGAACATGCGCGGCATCAGCGGGAAGTGGTAGGCCATGTGGCACTCGTCGCCGTCGCCGAAGTACTCACGCACATCCTCCGGCCACATGTTGGCCTCGGCCAGCAGCAGCTTGCCGTTGTACTTCTCGTCGAGGTTGGCGCGGATCTCCTTGATGACCTCGTGCGTCTCGCGCAGATTCTCGTTGCTGGTGCCGTCGCGCTCGATCAGGTACGGAATCGCATCGAGCCGGAAGCCATCGACTCCCATGTCGAGCCAGAAGCGCATGGTGCGGATGACCGCCTGGCGCACATGAGGATTGTCGAAGTTCAGATCCGGCTGATGGCTGAAAAAGCGGTGCCAGAAGTACTGCTGCGCGACTTCATCCCAGGTCCAGTTCGACTTCTCGGTGTCGGTGAAGATGATCCGCGTGCCAGCGTACTTGTTGGGATCGTCGCTCCAGACGTAATAGTCCCGCTTGGGCGAACCTTTGGGCGCCTGCCGCGCGGCCTGGAACCAGGGATGCTGATCGGAAGTGTGGTTGACCACCAGCTCCGTGATCACGCGCAGCTGGCGCTTGTGTGCCTCCCGCACGAAAGTGCGGAAGTCCTGCCGCGAGCCGTAGGCGGGATGGATATTGTGATAGTCGGAGACGTCGTAGCCGTCGTCACGGAACGGCGACGGATAAAAGGGCAGCAGCCAGATCGTATTGACGCCGAGATCGGCGACGTAATCGAGCTTTTCCGTCAGGCCGCGAAAATCCCCGATGCCGTCGCCGTTCGAATCGAAGAACGCCTTGACGTGCAGCTCATAGATGACGGCGTCCTTGTACCAGAGCGGATCGGCGGCCGCGCCGGCGGCCGCGCTCGCCGCCGCGATGGTCTGTTTTTCTGCTTTCACGATGGCGAGCGTCCTTACAGGAAGTAATCGAAGTCCTGCTCACGGCGTACGCGCCGGCGCAGGCGGAACACGTGCGCGGGCGCGCGCTGCGGATCGAGCTCGACATAGTTGCGCGCGCCGTGCCAGAGGAAGTGTGAGTCCGTGAGCAGATCGTGCACCTGGAACGGCGATTGCGCATCGATGCCCAGCGCCGTCAGATCGAGCGCCAGCCAGCCGCTTTGCCGATGATGCGGATCGAGATTGACCACGCAGATCAGCACATTATCCAGCGCCGGCGTTGCCCGCGCGTAAGCGATCATCTGCTGGTTGTCGATCGGCACGAAACGCAGCGAGTCATTGCTGTGCAAGGCCGGGTTCTCGCGCCGGATCAGGTTCACGCGGGCAATGAACGGGGCCAGCGAGTCCGGCCGCGTCAGGTTCCACTGCTTCAGCTCGTATTTCTCCGAGTGCAGGTACTCCTCGGCGCCGGGCTCGCGCGGCGCTGCCTCCATGTGCTCGTAGGCCGGGCCGTAGATGCCGTAGCTCGAGCACAGCGTCGCCGCCAGCACCAGCCGCGACATGAACACCGGCCGACCGCCGAACTGCAGCGCTTCGGTCAGGATGTCCGGCGTGTTCGGCCACACGTTCGGGCGGAAGTAGTCGCGGCCGGGCCCGTGCGCCAGCTCGTTGAAGTATTCGGTCAGCTCCTGCTTGGTGTTGCGCCAGGCGAAATACGTGTAGCTCTGCGTGAAGCCGAGCTTGGCCAGCCGGTGCATCACCCGCGGCCGCGTGAAAGCCTCGGCCAGGAACAGGAGGTCCGGATATTTCTTCTTGAGCTGCGTGATCGACCATTCCCAGAAGGGGAAGGCCTTGGTGTGCGGATTGTCGACACGGAAGATCTTCACGCCGGTGCCAACCCAGAACTCCATCACGTCGGTGAGTTCCTGCCACATCCCCTGCCAGTCGTCCGACTCGAAGTCGAAGGGATAGATGTCCTGGTACTTCTTCGGCGGGTTCTCGGCGTACTGGACGGTGCCGTCCGGTCGCCAGCGGAACCACTTCGGATGCTGCTTGACGTAGGGATGGTCGGGCGCGCACTGATAAGCGATATCCAGCGCGATCTCGATGCCGAACTCGTGCGCACGTTCGACCAGCTTCTGGAAATCAGCCAGCGTGCCAAGTGGCGTATGCACCGACTTGTGGCCGCCTTCCTTGGCGCCGATTGCCCACGGGCTGCCGACGTCGTCGCTGGCGGCGAGCAGCGTGTTGTTCTTGCCCTTGCGGTTGACCCGGCCGATCGGATGAATCGGCGGGAAGTACAGGACGTCGAAGCCCATTTCGGCGACGTACGGCAACATCGCCTCGCAGTCCTTGAACGTGCCGTGCTTGCCCGGCTCGCGGCTGACCGAACGCGGGAAGAACTCGTACCAGCTGGAGAAGCGGGCCCGTTCGCGGTCGACCACCAGCGGCAGCTCGACCGGATAGACACACTCGAAGCTGCGGTCCGGATAGCGTGCAGCGATCCTGCCAAGCTCGTCATCGAGCGCCAGCGCCTTGATCTTGGCCGCATCCGGCTCGTGCTCGACGGTCGATGTGATGCGCGCTGCCCAGTCGGTCAGCCGCCGTGCATCGTCGCCGCCGGCGCGTCCGGCGGCCTCGGTGATCAGTTGCGCGCCGACTTTCGCCGCCAACCGGATGTCGCCTTCGTCGACGCGCCGCTCGTAGTCGTGATGCCAGGTCAGGAAGCGGTCGACCCAGGCGCTCACCGTGTAGACCCAGCGGCCAATGGTGTCGGGCTCGAACACCGCGCGCCAGCGATCGTTGCCGATCGCCACCATCGGCGCCTCCTGCCACTGCTTGTGTTCCTCGCGGCGCCATTTCAGGCGCACCGCGATCACGTCGTGGCCATCGGCGAAGCAGTCGGCCTCGACGGCGACGCGGTCGCCGACGATGCGTTTGGCGGCGAAACGGCCGCCGTCGATCATCGGCGTGATGCTCTCGACCACCGCGCGTACACGGCCGTCGACCTGCTGCTCGGCGAGGCGAGTGCCGCTCTTTTTTATCGGTTCGATTCGCATTTGAAGATCACCGTTGAAAGGGGAGGCAGGGTCAGGGTCAGCGACTGGTTGCGGCCATGCGCGGGCACCGGCTGGCTGTCGACACCGCCGAGGTTGCCCATGCCGCTGCCGCCGTAGTCGCGGGCATCGCTGTTGGCTACTTCGCGCCAGTAACCGCCCTTGGGCACGCCGACCGCGTAGTTGTGCCGCGGCACCGGCGTGAAGTTGCAGACCACCAGCACCGTCTCGCCGCTGCGTGAGCGGCGCACGTAGGCGAGCGTGCTCGAGACGTGATCGGAGGCGTCGATCCACTCGAATCCCGGAGACTCGAAGTCGACCTCGTGCAGCGCCGGCTCGGCGCGATAAAGGCGATTGAGATCGGCAAGCCAGCGCTGCAGGCCGCTGTGATCGGCGTACTGCAGCACCCACCATTCGAGTTCGCCCTCATGCGTCCATTCGCGCCGCTGGCCGAACTCGCCGCCCATGAACAGCAGCTTCTTGCCCGGGTGCGTCCACATGTAGCCATACAGCGTGCGCAGGCCGGCGAACTGCTGCCAGGTATCGCCCGGCTGCTTGCCGATCAGCGAGCCCTTGCCGTGCACGACCTCGTCGTGCGACAGCGGCAGCATGAAGTTCTCGTTGAACGCATAAATCAGCGAGAAGGTGATCGTATTGTGATGGTACGGGCGATAAAGCGGATCCTCCTTGAAATACTTCAGCGTGTCATGCATCCAGCCCATGTTCCATTTCATGCCGAAGCCCAGTCCTCCCAAGTAGGTCGGCCGCGAGACCATCGGCCAGGCGGTGGATTCCTCGGCGATCGTCTGTACGTCAGGAAAATCTCGATAGACGGACAGGTTCAGCGTGCGCAGGAAGTCGATGGCTTCGAGGTTCTCCCTGCCGCCATACTGGTTCGGGATCCACTCGCCGTCCTTGCGCCCGTAGTCCAGATACAGCATCGAGGCGACGGCATCGACGCGCAGCCCATCGAAGTGATACTCGGCCAGCCAGTAATGGGCCGACGACAGCAGAAACGCGCGCACCTCGTGGCGGCCGAAATTGAAGATCGACGAGTGCCAGTCCGGGTGATAGCCCTGCCGCGGGTCAGCATGCTCGAACAGATAGGTGCCGTCGAACCGACTCAGGCCGTGCGGGTCATCGGGAAAATGCGAAGGCACCCAGTCGAGGATCACCCCGATGCCGTGCTGGTGCAGCAGGTCGATCATGTACTTCAGGTCCTGCGGCGAACCGTAGCGCGCCGTCGGCGCGAAGTAGCCGGTCGTCTGATAGCCCCACGAGCCGTAAAACGGATGCTCGGTCACCGGCAGTAGTTCGACGTGCGTGAAGCCCATCTGGGTCAGGTATTCGGCCAGTTCATGCGCCGCTTCGCGGTACGACAGCAGGCGGCCTTCGCGACGGCGCCAGGAACCAAGATGCACCTCGTAGATCGACATCGGCGCGTCCAGGCCGTTGCGTGCCGAGCGTTTGGCCATCCAGTCGCCGTCGTTCCACTGGTAATCGAGCGTCCAGGCGCGAGATGCGGTTTCCGGCGGCACCTGCGCGTAGAAGGCGAACGGGTCGGCCTTGTCGAAGCCCTGGCCTTCACCCCCCGTGATCCGGTACTTGTAGCCTGCACCGGCGCGAACGCCAGGCACGAATGCCTCCCAGATGCCGGACGAATCGTGCCTTGCGACCATCGGCGCAGCCTTCGGATCCCAGCCGTTGAACTCGCCGATCACCGAAACGGCGCGCGCGTTTGGCGCCCAGACGGCGAAATGTGCGCCGTCGGTGCCGACCTGGCAGCCCATCTTTTCGTACAACGTGCAGTGCGTGCCTTCGCGGATCAGGTAGATGTCGTGGTCGGTCAGCGGCGAGCGCGACGTGCTCTTGGCGGCAGCCGGGGTACGGGGCACGGAAACTTGGGTCGAGGACAAGAGACCTCCTTGAAGTTGTCTTGGATTTGAACGTCCGCGCCGCGACCGGTGCGGGCCGACTGGTTTTCATCGTCGGGCCGCGCAGCGGCGGCCCGTTCCGCTAGCTGCTCTTGCCGATTCTCAGCTGTGTCAGCAGGTCCATCGGCAGCGGGAAGACAATCGTCGAACTGCGATCGCCTGCGATCTGGGTCAGCGTCTGCAGGTAGCGCAACTGCATTGCCTGCGGCTCCTGGGCCAGCATCTGCGCGGCTTCGAGCAGCGTCGCCGAGGCCTGCTTTTCGCCCTCGGCATGTATGACTTTAGCGCGTCGCTCGCGCTCCGCCTCGGCCTGCCGCGCGATCGCGCGGATCATCGACTCGTTCAGATCGACGTGCTTGATCTCGACGTTGGTGACCTTGATGCCCCAGGCATCGGTCTGCGCGTCGAGGATCTTCTGGATGTCCATATTCAGCTTCTCGCGCTCGGACAGCATCTCGTCGAGTTCGTGCTTGCCGAGCACCGCCCGCAACGTGGTTTGCGCGAGCTGGCTGGTGGCCTGCAGGAAGTTGGCGACCTGGATGATCGCCTTCTGCGGTTCGACCACGCGGAAGAAGACGATCGCATTCACCTTGACCGACACGTTGTCATGCGAGATGACGTCCTGCTCGGGCACGTCCATCGTCACCACGCGCAGATCGACCCGCACCATCTGCTGAATGCCGGGAATGATGATGACGAGTCCCGGGCCCTTGACCTTCCAGAAGCGGCCAAGCATGAACACCACACCGCGTTCGTACTCGCGCAGGATGCGGAACGACGAGACGACGATGATGATCAGCAGCAGCGCGATGCCACCAAGACCGAAGGGCAAATTAGCCAGCATCAATTACTCCTTGTCCTTGTTGGCGGCGCCGACCGGCTCGACCGACAGCGTCAGGCCGTCAATCGCGGTGACCCGCACCTTCTGTCCCGGTGTCAGCGGCTGCGCGCTGCGCGCGTGCCAGCGCTCGCCGTGCACGTAAGCCCAGCCGTCGGCGTCGATCACTTCCCCAAGTGCACCAATCATCTCCTCGCGGCCGCTGACCACCCGGCTGCCGCGCGAGCGCAGCGCCATGCCGCCGACCACTACCAGCAGCGCCGCACTGGTCAGCGCTGCGCCGGCGATCAGCGGCAGCGGGATCCCGAAGCCCGGCACTTCCGTATCGATCAGCAGCGTCGCGCCCAACACGAAGGCGACGATGCCGCCGATGCCGAGCACGCCGAAACTCGGCATGAACGCCTCGGCGATCATCAGCGCCAGTCCGAGCAGCAGCAGACCCAGGCCAGCGTAATTGATCGGCAGCAGTTGCAGCGCATACAGGCCGAGCAGCAGGCAGATGCCGCCGGCGACGCCGGCCACACCGAAGCTCGGCGATGAGAATTCGAAGAATAGTCCATAGACGCCAATCAGCATCAGGATCAGCGCCACGCTCGGATTGGTGATCACGCCGAGGAAGCGCGAACGCGCATCCGGGGCCAGCGTCAGCAGCGTGGCCGCCTCGGTGTCGAGCTTGACCGTGCGCTCGAGCACCTTGACCTCGCGGCCGTGCAGCGCTTCCAGAAGGGCCGGCACATCCTGCGCGATCAGGTCGATGACATTTTCCTGCAGCGCCTTCGTGGCCGACAGGCTGATGCCTTCGCGCACCGCGCGTTCCGCCCAGTCGCCGTTGCGGCCGCGCAGTTCGGCCAAGCTGCGGATGTAGGCGGCGGCATCGTTGACCTGCTTGGCGCGCATCGCATCGGCCGGCCCCGCCACCGGCGTGCTTTCGGCTGTCTTCTTACCGTCCTTCTTCTTGACGGCGCCGTCCTCGTCCGACTGCGGCTTGCGTGCCGGACGATCGTCGCCGGGCGATGCGCCCGGCATGCCGATTGGCACCGGCGTGGCCGCACCGAGATTGGTCGCCGGTGCCATCGCCGCAACATGGCTGGCATAAAGGATGTAGGTGCCGGCACTGGCCGCCCGCGCTCCCTCCGGCGACACGAAGGTCGCCACCGGAATCGGCGAGGCAAGAATGGCCTTGATGATCTGCCGCATTGACGTATCGAGTCCGCCCGGCGTGTCGATCTGCAGTACGACCAGCGATGCACCTTGCTCACGCGCCTTGACCAGGCCCCGTTCGATGTAATCGGCCGAGGCCGGGCTGATCGCACCATCGACCTGCAGCACGGCCACCGTGTCAGCGCGCGCCGCGCCGGCGATCATCAGCAGTGCGACCAGCCAACCGACGCTGAGACATAGCCAGCGCGCATACGCACCCGCCGTACGGCGCAGCACTCGGGCAGCACAATCCGGCAAGCGGAGTTCGGGGGCAGGGGGTCGCAGCCGCATATGAGTCATGTTATTCGTTCTGTCGTCCTAGCCTTGCGCGGAATCAGCAAACCTACGGACCCGCATTCGCGCCAATAGTGGCTTGGTTGGGCATAGTTCAGTCGCGGGCTCGTGCATGGCGCTCGATCGACTCGGCGATCTGCGTGCCGAGTACAGGCGCCGATCGGCTGTCCGAGAAACGCTGACGCCGCGGCCATCGGAGCGCAAAGAACCACGCTAAGGGTCTGATAAGCAAGTCTAGGAAGTGCGGGTCTCGAACAGAAGGGGATCGGCACCTACGGGAATCCCGTAAGCAGGCAATGTGACAACAACCGCGGTGGAAAGTGCGCTACGGCCAAGTCAGGAAGCGACTTCGCCGCGTGCCTCGAGTGCCAGTTTGACCAGATCCGCGACGCGTCGCACGTCGAGCTTGTCCATCAGTCGTGCTTTATAGACTTCGACGGTCCGCGGGCTGATGCCGAGTGCGACGGCGATCTCACGGTTATGCCGTCCTGCGACGACCTGTTCCATCACCTGGCGCTCGCGTTGCGTCAGTCGCTGCAGGCGCCCGGCGAGAACGGCCGTCTGGGCTTGCTTCTGGGCGGCCTCCGTGTCCTGCGCAATGGCGGCGCTGACCAGTTCGAGCAGGCGATCGTTGTCGACCGGCTTCTCGATGAAATCGAATGCACCTGCCTTCAGCGCGTCGCGCACGGTGGCGACGTCGCCGTGGCCGGTCACGAAGATGACCGGCATTGCGATCTGTCGCTCGGTGAGCCGCGCCTGCAACTGCAGGCCGTCGATGCCCTCGAGCTGCAGATCGATCAGCACGCAGCCGCGCCACTCGGTGCTGACAGCGGCAAGAAAGCGCTCGGCCGAATCGAAGGTGAGGCAGCGAACGCCCCTCATACCCAACCAGAGCGACAGCGAATCACGAACGGCGCTGTCGTCATCTACGATATGGGCGGCAGGACCTTGGGACATGTTGGCGGAGTGCTTGTTAGGCAACGTCGGAGGCGGCACACCTTCGCATTATCGCGTAAGGGCGGCGCCGGGCTGTGGCGGGACCGCACCCCCTGATTCTTACGGAGACGTGCTTACGGATTGCGCAACTGCTCTGTTCATGTTGCCATGCAACCATCGCCCGTTGCCTGCCTTTCCATGTTGGCGCATTGGCGGCAGCCTCGCGTTGTCCGAATCGCCTGCGCCAGGGGCGCCGTGGCCAGCCGATCGCCGTTGCGCGGCGACAAGGCACCAACAATGGCGACGGCACACGCTGTATGGCCTGCGCGGCTCGGCCCGCTTGGCAACGGCTCACCGGAGCAACGGCAAGTCAGCGCAGCCGGCGATCGGCCGTGCGCGAACGAGGCAGGACATGCGGCCCTTGGAGATCAATAAGTCATGCTGAAGTTGTCATTGCGCTTTGTTCTGCCGCTGCTGCTAGTGGTCGCCGCCATTGCCTATCTGTCAGTACCGCTGATCGATCGGCTGACGCTGCGTTGGTTCATGAGCGACCTCGACCAGCGATCGCAGGCGATCGCTGCCTCGCTGGTCTTTCCGCTGCGCGACGCCAACCAGGGCGATGGCGGCGCGACGCGGATGGCGTCGCTTCTCGATGCCGCCTCGGCCGACGAACGTCTGCAGTCAATCGCGCTGTGCGAGGTACGCGGAAAGATGCTCGCCCGCTCGGCACAGTTTCCCGGCGAAGTTCGCTGTGGTGAATTTGACGCCGCGGGCGAGCGCGTGCTGCGGCTGCCGCAGGGCATTCTCCATGTAACCCAGGTGCCGGTGCGACTCGGCGAGGCGGGTACTCCGGCCAGGCACTCGCTGCTGGTGCTGCACGACATGAGCTTCGTGGCGATTCGCTCCAGCGAAACGCGCTGGTACGCGATCGGCGCTTTCGCCGTGCTCGGTCTGGTCGTGGCCCTGGTCACGGTAGCGGTGGCGCACCTGAGCTGGCGCGGCTGGGTGCGCGGGGTGCGCGCAATGCTGACCGGCGAGGGCCTGCTGCGGCCGTTTGCCGATACTCGGCCGCACATCGACAAGTCGCTGCTGCCGCTGGAGGCCGAGGTCCGCAGCCTCTACCGGCGGCTCGAGCGGCAGCGTGCCGATGACACCAGCGTCACCGAAGGCTGGTCGGCGCAGCGACTGCGCGCCGTGCTGCAAAGCCAGTATGCGGATGACGAAGTCATCGTCGTGTCGAACCGCGAGCCCTACTCACACGAGCGGCGCGAAGATCGTATCGTTGTCGCCCAACCAGCCAGCGGCCTGGTCACCGCGCTGGAGCCCGTCCTGCGCGCCGCCAGCGGCACCTGGATCGCACATGGCAGCGGCTCGGCCGATCGGGAAGTATCCGACCGCGACGGCTGCGTGCAGGTGCCGCCGGACCAGCCTTCGTACACGTTGCGCCGCCTGTGGCTGACGGCGGAGCAGATCAAGGGCTATTATGTGGGTTTCGCCAACGAGGGGCTGTGGCCGCTGTGCCATATCGCGCACGTGCGGCCGGTGTTTCGCGCCGACGACTGGCGGCACTTCGTCGATGTCAGTCAGCGCTTCGCCGATGCGGTGGTGCAATCGGCCAAGCGCCCCGATCCGCTGGTGCTGGTGCAGGACTATCACATGCCTCTGGTGCCGCAACTGATCCGCGACCGCCTTCCGCAGGCCACCGTGGTCACTTTCTGGCACATTCCTTGGCCGATGTCGGAGACCTTCGGTATCTGTCCGTGGCGCGAGCAGATTCTTGAGGGGCTGCTGGGCAGCCACATCGTCGGCTTCCAGACGCCGTCGCATGGCCGCAATTTCATCGACGCGGTCGACACGTTTCTGGAGGCGCGGATCGAACACGAGGACATGACGATCCACCGCGCCGGCCAGCTCACCCGGGTGGCGCCGTACCCGATCTCGATCGCCTGGCCGCCGACCTCCGAAGAGCCGATCGAAGCCACCCGCGTACGGGTGCACAAGTTGCTCGGCCTGCCGCAGGGCCACCGCATTGCGATCGGCATCGACCGGCTCGACTACATCAAGGGCCTGAATGAGCGCTTCGCCGCGGTCGAACATCTGCTGAGCACGCAGCCGCAATGGCGCGGCCGCTTCACTCTGGTCCAGATCGCCTCGCCGTCGCGCAGCGATCTGCCGGAATACCGCGCATTCCACGAGCGCGTCGTCGCCGAGGTGCAACGGATCAACGACGCCTTCGGCGCCGAAAGCGCGCCGGCAATCCTGCTGAAGATCGAGCATCAGAGCGTGCAGGAGGTGCGCGATCTGTATCGCAGTGCCGATGTCGGCATGGTGACCAGCCTGCACGACGGCATGAACCTGGTAGCGAAGGAATACGTCGCCGCGCGCGACGACGATCTCGGCGTGCTGCTGCTGTCGGTGTTCACCGGCGCTTCGCGCGAGCTGCACGAGGCGCTGCTCGTCAATCCGTATTCGGCCGAGGAAACGGGCAATGCGCTGGCGCGCGCACTGGCGATGCCACTGGCCGAGCAACGCGAGCGGATGCGCACGATGCGCGCCTGGGTGCGCGGCCACAACATCTACCGCTGGGCCGGCTCGATGCTGATCGACGCCGCGCGCGTGCGTTCGCGCGAGCGCGTCAGTTCGCGCATCGAGCAGTTGCAGCGCCGCCACCTTAAGGTCGCGTCGTGAGCGCAGATCGACGTCCGATCCCCGCTTACGCGTTCTCCAGGGAGGGCAACGAAGCCCTGCGCCAGCTGCGCGGTCAGCGGCTGCTGGCGGCGTTTGGTTTCGATGGCACGCTCGCGCCGATCGCACTGCGGCCCGAGCGGGTCATCACGCCGCCGGGCACGCGTGCCGCACTCGACCGCTTGCGCGCCGTTTGCTTCACGGCGGTCATCAGCGGCCGCAGCCGCGCTGACGTTGGTGCACGGGTGGGCGCGGCAGTCGATTACGTGGTCGGCAACCACGGCATCGAGGGGCTGCCCGGGGCCGAACGGGAAATCGATGAGTGCCTCGCCGTGTGCCAGAGTTGGCGAGCGCAGTTGCGCGGCGGCGATGCACTGCGGGCGATTGACCCCGGCCTGCTCCTCGAGGACAAGCGCGTGTCACTGTCGGTGCATTACCGTCAGGCGCGCGACGCGGCGCAGGCAGCAGCTCGGTTGCCGGCCGCATGCGCCCGTCTGGAGCCGGCGCCGCGCATCGTCACCGGCAAGATGGTTTTCAATCTGCTGCCGCCGTCGGCCGTCGACAAAGGCACCGCGATGCTGCGTCTGCTCGAACTTTCGCGCGCCGAGGCCGGCTTTTTTGTCGGCGATGACGCGACCGATGAAGACGTTTTCCGGCTGCATCAGCCGGACCTGGTGACTGTCCGGGTTGGACGCGACGACAGCAGTCAGGCCGGGCTGTACCTGCGCGCGCCCTCCGAGATCGCCCGCCTGATCGACACACTGATCAGCGTGCTGGCGAACGGTCGGAGAGAATCGATTGGCATCGCCCGCTCAGCGCGCCACTGAATTGCGCATATGAGCCGGCGGCGTATCAAGTCGTTTCGGCGACCACCGCGAGATCGTTGACCGGCGAGGCGCCTTGCGACGATACGCGCACGCGCCAGGCACCGGCAGCCAGCCGAGCGAAATCTGCCTGCTGCCACGGCGAGCCGGCGACCGGCACCAGCTTGCCGTCGAGCACCTGACCGTCGGCGATGTGCGTCAGTTGCACGTCGATGGGCGCTTCGCCGGCGGAAGCCCTGGCGCGCACCTGCAGCGGCTCGCCCGGCAAAACGACGTCGTCCATTTCGAGCGTCAGCGTTGCCGCCGGCCGCGCCGGCGCGCGGAAACGGCCGAGATCGATGCGGCTGCGGGTCAGCGCACCTTTGACATTGGCCAGTGGGCCGTCGGCATTCTGCAACGAGCCATGCATCTCGGCGGCATAGATTTCGCGTCGCGTATCCGACATCTCGATCGGCGTTGCCGACACGCGGGGCACGGTGCCATCGCCGCCCATGTCCTGTCCAGCGTAGCTGCGCAGCAACTCGACGCGGCCCGCGGTTGAACGCGCCGATTGCAACGTCGGCTGTTCGATACCGACCACCGGAATTAGCGTGTAGCCGTCGTCGACGTACGCGGCGTTGCCGGCGTTGGTCTTCTGCGCCTGCTCGATCTCGGTATGGAATCGGCGAGCGTCGGTGGCGCGATCAGCGTCGAGATGGGGCAGTGCCGCCGCCGCCACGCGCGCCAGGTCTGCTGCGCCGACATCGATGCACGGATAGATCGGCAGCAGCTGGTAGACGGAGGGAAACGAACGCAGCAGCGGCGTCAGGTCCAGTCCCAACGGCCCGATGCCTTTCTTCATCCCGTGCACGATGAAGTCGACGGCGTTGACCGAGCCGCGATGCGGCGTGCCGAGAGTAATCAGCGCGCGCGTGGACTTCCAGCCTTCCAGGCACTCGAGGAAGTAGCGCGAGATCAACCCGCCCATCGAATGTCCGATCAGGACCAGCCGCGCATCGGCGGCCCCCGACGAGGCGCGCCAGGCGTTGAGCCAGTCATGCGCCTGGCGCTGCAGGCGTTGTGCGTTCTGCCGATTGTCGCGGCGCCAGTCGTAGGGGAAGGGGAAGTAATTGCGGCCCGGGGTGAGCTCGAACTGCTCGATCAGATAGCGCTCGATGCGCGAGTAGCCGTCGATCTTGATCAGGCCGGGAACGATGGTGACATCCGGAATCAGGCGCGGCGCGGTCACGCCGTCGTCGGTCGTGCTTGGATCAAGCTCCAGATCCTTGATCGAGCCGCCGAGCGACGTCACCGCACGCCAGATCGCGCCGGCCGATGGGCTCCACACTTCCTTGCCGTCCCTGCGCGCCAGGACGCTGCCGGTGATGCCGGGAAGCAGAACGACGACATCGCGAAAGCCAGCCATCATCGCGCTCCTTGCGAAGAAGTGATCGTCAGGGACTTATAGGCGAGCGCGCATTGCTCGACAACCGCCGATCCTTGGGCCCGCAATGACCGCAGTCCGCCACAACCGTTACCCGAACGAAGGAGTCAGGCCAGGATGGCGTGGCACTTGACAGTCATCAGGCCGAGATGGCCGGGCCCGTGGTGTACTCGTCGCAGGAGCCGCGCACTCGATGACGACCGAACCGTCAAGTGTCCAGAATGCCGCCGCAGATCTCGCACCAGTGTTCATCGCGCGGGGATTGGCGAAGGTCTACCGGACGGGCGAGGTCGAAGTGCACGCGCTGCGCGGCGTTGATCTGGATATCTACCTGTCGGAGTTCGTCGTGCTGCTCGGCCCGTCGGGCAGTGGCAAATCGACGCGGCTGAACATCCTCGGCGGGCTGGATACGCCCAGCGGCGGCACCGCGCAGTAGCGCGATCACGACCTGACGCATGCCAGCGAGAACGCACTGACACGCTACCAGCGCGAACACGTCGGCTTCGTGTTCCAGTTCTACAACCTGATTCCGTCGCTGACTGCGCGCGAGAACGTCGCGCTGGTCACCGCGATGTCGCCCAAGCCGATGCCGCTGGCAGAAGCGCTCGGCCTCGTCGATCTGGGCGATAGGCTCGACCACTATCCATCGCAATTGTCCGGCGGCGAGCAGCAGCGGGTGGCCATCGCCCGCGCCATCGCCAAGCGGCTGGATGTCCTCTTGTGCGACGAGCCGACCGGTGCGCTCGACTACACCACCGGCGTGATGGTGCTGGAGGCGATCGCGCGGAAAAACGTGGCGTCGAACTCGGTGGCCGAACGCCGGTCGAGGCCTGGATCAAGAACGGGCTGGCGGCCGGGAGCCCGGTGATCGTCTATCCGAGCGACGGCATGCGCGACGGTCGGCTGATCGAAGTGGTTCGCAAGACATAGCGGTCCCACCGCCGAGGCTGAAAACAGTGCGAGCCGCTGCCCGCTATTTCCCTTCGCCCGGCGCGGCGCCGGTCGGCTGGCTGATCCAGTCCTCGATCGCCGCCGCATCCGCACCGAGGGCCGGCGGGCGCGTGTCGACCTGCAGGCGAGCACCGTCGAGCCGAACCGGGCAGGTCACCGTGCGGGTCGCACGGCCACCGGGTAAGGTCATCGGCTGCACGAGACCAAGATGTTGAGTCTGCGGATCGGCAAGCGCCTCGGCGTAGCCGTTGATTGGCGCACAGGGCACGCCCACCCGGGCGAAGGCGGCGAGCCAATGTTCCGCGGTGTGCCGACGGAACTTCGGCTCGAGCAGGTCTTTGAGGATGACCTGGTGCTCCGCGCGTGCCGTGGGCGACTGAAAACGGGGGTCCGCTATCAGCTCCGTCAGGCCGGTCAGTTCACATACCTGCTGCCAGAGCTTGTTGTTTCCGGCCGCGATGGCGAAGAAGCCGTCGGCCGCGCGATAGGCTTGGTAGGGCGCATTGCGCGGATGCGCCGAACCGAGCTTGCGCGGATTGCGGCCGGTACCGAAGTATTCGCTGGTTTGCAGCGCGCCGATGGCCAGCGTGGCCGCAAACATTGACACATCGATGCGCCCGCCGGCTCCGCCCGCGCGCACGCGCGCCAGCAGTGAGGCGATCGAATAGGCAGCGTACAGCCCTGAGGCAAAGTCCGACAGCGGCACTCCGGCTTTCACCGGTGGGCCATCCGGCTCACCGGTCACGCTCATCACTCCGGCAGCGGCCTGGATCGTCAAATCGAACCCACCTTCGGCGCCGCGGGGACCGTCCTGGCCAAAGGCCGAGATCGAGCAGTAGATCAGCGATGGCTTGCGGCTCACGAACCAATCCCAGCCGAGTCCAAGCCGCTGCATGACGCCAGGCCGGCTGTTTTCGACCAAGACATCAGCGGCCAGCGCCAATGCGCGCGCCGTTTGGCGATCAGCTTCGCGCTTCAGATCGAGCACGATCGAACGTTTGCTGCGATTGATCGAGGCGAAGTTCTCGCTATAGCCAGCCGAAAGCGGCGGCCACTGCCGCATCGCGTCGCCTTCCGGTGGTTCCACCTTGAGGACGTCGGCGCCGAAATCGGCCAGCAACATGCCGCAGAATGGGCCCGCGGCGACCTGGCAAAACTCGATCACGCGTACTCCGGCAAGCGGCCGGGCTGCTGTTGTTGTGCCGGCTCTGGATTCAGTCATCGGCGGCGGTAGTCACTTCGCGAGTTATGTGCGCGCCGACCGCGGTGGCGCGGCGGCAGACGGCGAGCCGCGGCTTGCCCCTCGGCCACAATGACAGATCGGCACCGCGCTGACCACGAGAGGTCGCAGCCGGCAACACGCGTAAGGATCAGGCACGGCGGGCCTTAATCTGGTTCGACCCAGCTTCGATTCCGACCCTTCATCGGCAACGGTGGTGAAGAGGCGATGCGCGGCAAGAATACAGTTAGAAAGTAGGGTGGGTGAGCGATGGCGCGAAAAATCACGGTGCGTCCAGCGCGAGTCCGTTGGCAACCTTGCCGACACGAGAGCTGGCACTTGAGGAGCAACGATGGCATGGGGAGCGTTCGCATTGAGTACTGTGGTGTTCGTTGTCTACGAGATCTGGGTCATCTGGGTGGCACGCAGGCATCCGGAACGGACGGCCCGCTCGGCACATGCGCGCATGAGGCTGAGTTGGGCCAACGCGCTAAGCTAGAAGTCAGGCTTCGAAATCGTGGCGGTGCAGGCGCTGCGCAATTCGCTGATGTCGGCCACGATCGCCGCGTCTACGGCCGCCCTGGCACTGATGGGGACAATCACCATCGCGGGCAGTGCCGTGGCCCAAGGCATTGCGCACCTGAGTTCGTCCGGCCCGGTTGCATTACGCCCGGTCCTTGAAGCACTGCTGATGCTGGCGCTGATTGCCTCCTATGTGTGCTCGGCGATGGCGATGCGCTTCTTTAACCATGCTTCGCTGGTGATGTCGATTCCCGTTGGCACACCGGAGCGCAGGTCCTTCAACCCGATGGCGCAGGAATATGTGCATCGCGCCGGTCTGCTGTACAGCTGGGGCTTGCGGTTCTTTCTGATGATTGCGCCACTCGTGGCGGGGATCGTCAATCCTCTGGTCATGCCGTTGATGACGGTCGTCCTCGTCGCGGTGCTCGGGTTGTTTGATCGTCCGGCACGGCTTCACCTCGAAACCGCAACAATTCCGACGACCGCCCCCGGCGAGGAGGGGCGCCGGATTGAGCGCGTGACGTAGGCGCTCCGACGTGGCGAGCACTGAGTTGCGCCCCGAAAAGCGCTTCCGGGGGGACGACTCATGCGCCAGCAAGGCAGCCGCGAACCGGAACGGGCGCCGAAGACTGATGGGCGACGGGAACCTCGGCAGCCTGTAATTCAGCGCCCCAGACTGCAGCGCAATCTCGCGATGTCCCAGTTGGTTTACATAATATTCATTATGCGTAGTTTCTAAAGCGCGGCACCGCAACGCATATTCGACTTTAGAACATTTCCTTAAAGCATTGTTTCGTCGTCATTAGTTCTCACAAGAGCTCTCGCCCTACATCTAAGCTTTCGGTTCAAAGTCATCCGCCAAAACATTGAAACAACGAAAGAAATTGTTCTTCGTGGACGTCGCGACTGCTTCGATGCAACGCCCGTGCAACTCTGCCACCTTCCGGGCAACCGCCGGAACGAATGCCGGCTCATTCGTCTTGCCCCGATGCGGAACCGGCGCCAGGTACGGCGCATCGGTTTCGATCAGCAGGCGCTCAAGCGGTATCTGGCGAGCAACCGCCTGCAGCTCACGCGCGTTCTTGAAGGTCACGATGCCGGAAAACGATATGTAGAAACCGAGGTCGATGGCTGCACGGGCGACATCGAGCGACTCGGTAAAGCAATGCATGACGCCGCCGGCCTGGTCGGCCCGCTCCTCACGCATGATGCTTAGCGTGTCTTCAGCGGCCGCCCGGGTGTGGATGATCAGCGGCTTGCCGGCGGCGCGCGCCGCACGGATATGGGTGCGGAAACGGTCGCGCTGCCAGTCCAGAGGTTCCTTGAGGCGGTAATAGTCGAGACCCGTTTCGCCGATCGCGATCACCCGCGGCTCGGCCGCCAGTTCGACCAGACGTTCCACCGTCGGCTCCTCGCCGTCGATCGTGTCGGGATGCACACCGATCGACGCGAAGATGCGGGGGTCGCGCAATGCGAGCGCGTGGATGCGCGGAAACTCCTCTAGCCGGGTGCAGACGCTCAGTGCCAGTCCGACACCCGCCTTCTGCATACGCGCCAGCACTGCGTCGATGTCGCCGGCAAGTTCGGGAAACGCGAGATGGCAGTGTGAGTCGACGTACACGAGGCCGCCGTGATTGCGCCGGCCGGCAGCGACGCTAGATGGTGTGCGTCTGCCGCCCGGACTTCAGCGCCCCGCCCAGCAGATCCTCGATGCGGCTGCGCGCGGCGATTCCCGACTCATCAGCGGGAAAATGCACGCCGATACCTGGGGTGCGCGCGGTGCCGCCGGCCGGGCTGATCCAGACGACACGACCGGCAATTGGATACTTGGTCGGATCGTCCATCAGCGTCAGGATCAGATAGACCTCATCGCCGAGCTTGTACGGTCGATTGGTCGGAACGAAGACGCCGCCATTTTTCAGGTAAGGCATGTAGGCCGCGTACAGCGCCGCTTTTTCCTTGATGGCCAGCGACAGTACCGCCGGACGGCCGGCGGTCGGCGCCATCATCGTGTTCGAGCCCAAAGGCTCGACCGCACCAACATTGAGGCGGGTATTGGGCGAGTCGCTCATCTGCAGGTCTCGAACACTTTAAGGTAGCCGGTCAACGCGCATTCAATCACCAAGCGAGCATTCAACGGGTGGTCCCGAACGGCCACGGCATCGCCAAGCGCATCGAGCCACTGCCACAACGCCGCCGGCTGCACCTGAGCCGCCAATCGCCCGATACGCATTTCGCGCTGCGGATGATAGCGGACGCTCCCGCTGGCCCGATACTGCAGCAGATCGAAGGCCCAGCACTGCAGAATCCTCAGGCAGGCGGCGATCGCCGGATCACGGCCCACACCTGCCGCGATCTGCGCTGCGGTCAGCGCCGGGCCACGTTCGAGCAGACCGTAGATCGCGCTCGAAGCATCGTGAGCAAGCGTATCAGCGCCGGCTTCCCCCAGCGCCGCCAGCGGCGCGCCCGAGGCCAGTGCCAGCGCTGGTTCCGGGTCGGACACCCCCTGTTCGGACAACCAGCGCAAACAGACGGCCGGCGCGGGCAACGGGACCTGCACGAGGACGCAACGCGAGCGGATCGTCGGCAGCACATCGTCGAGGGCGTCGGCGACCAGTACGAAGACAGTCGCCGACGGTGGCTCCTCGAGCATCTTGAGCAGGGTATTGGCGGCGATGGCGTTCATGGCCTCGGCCGGCGCCAGCAGCACGACTCGATGGCCGCCCCGGTACGCGGAGATGCCAAGAAAATCCGCCAGCGCCCGGATCTGTTCAACGCGGATCTCGCGGCTGGCTCGCGCCGGTTTTCCTTCAGCCTCCGTCTCGGCGGACGGCTCGGCATCCGCCACCGCCTCGCCGTCAGTCTGTGGCAGCAGTTGCTCGGCCAGTGCCTGCGGCATTACCCATCGCAGGTCGGGATGGGTCCCGGGCAGGGTCAACCGACACTCATCGCAACGGCCGCAGGCATGGCCATCGGGCTGCGGCGCCGTGCACAACAACGCCTCGCCGAGGTCGAGCGCCAGGCTCTTCTTGCCGATACCGCGAGCACCGTAGAGCAGAATTGCATGCACCCCGCGCGCCGCCAACGGCGGCAGTCTCGCCCAGACCGATGCCGTCCACGGCAAACGACGATGCATCATCAGTCGTGATCCGTCATCGGCGCTGCTGCGCACCAGCGCCCGGGTTTCGGTGCGACAAGCGGCCGTGATTGCCGCTTCCACCCCGTGAGGTCTCCCTGCTCGGGCGGACCGCCAAGCTCACACCCAGCCTCGCAGGGCGTCGCCAATCTGTCGTTGCACGACGGCCTTGTCCTGGCCGGTATCGACGACCACGAACCGCTGCGGACAGTCTGCCGCCCGCGCCCGATAGCCGGCCCGAACGCGGGCGAAGAAATCGTGCTTTTCGCGCTCGAAACGGTCGCTGCGTTGCGCCCGCGCCAGTCTCGATGCTGCAATCTCGGGTTCCAGGTCGAACAGCAGCGTCAGGTCCGGTTGCAGCGCCGGGTGCACCCAGCGTTCGAGCGTGGCCACATCGTCTTGCGGCAGACCGCGGCCGCCGGATTGATACGCGTAGGTGGCGTCGGTGAAACGGTCGCACAGCACCCAACGGCCGGCGACCAGGGCCGGCTCGATGACCTCGGAAACGTGCTCATTACGCGCGGCAAACATCAGCAGGGTTTCGGTACGCGGATGCATCGAGCGATGCAGGATCAGTTCGCGCAGTGCTTCGCCGATCGGCGTGCCGCCAGGTTCGCGGGTCAGCAGAACATCGATGCCGCGACGGCGCAGCCATTCGTCGACAAAACGGATCTGCGTGCTCTTGCCGGCTCCGTCGATCCCTTCGAATGTGATGAAACGGCCGCGTCCGCTCATGAGGCTTCCTTGGCGATGTCCACCCGCCAATAGTCCTTAATGCGGCCCGCGCTCATGTCGCCCGCCTCCGCCTGTGCTTTGTACCGCATTCGTCAGGATGTGCGCTGCGTCCGCGCGGAATTCATTGCCGCCCGCCCAGTTGATACTTGACCACCGCGCGGTTGTGCTCGGCGAGCGACTCCGAAAACTGCGACGTGCCGTCACCGCGGGCGACAAAATACAACGCGCGGGTCGGATCAGGCTTCAGCGTCGCATCGATCGATGCCTGTCCCGGCAGCGCAATCGGCGTTGGCGGGAGTCCGCCCCGCGTATAGGTGTTGTACGGCGTGTCCGTGGTCAGATCGCGCTTGCGCAGGTTGCCGTCAAACTTATTGCCCAGACCGTAAATGACCGTCGGATCGGTCTGCAACAGCATGCCGATACGCAAACGATTGATGAACACGCCGGCGATGCGGCCGCGCTCGGCAGGTCGGCCGGTTTCCTTTTCGACGATCGAAGCGAGAATCAGTGCCTCGTACGGTGTCTTCAGGGGCAAATCGGCACTGCGCTGGTCCCAGGCCCGCGCAAGTCGTGTGCGCTGAGCGCGATACGCCTGGCGTAGCACGTCGAGATCGCTCGACCCGGCCTCGAAAACATAGGTATCGGGCGCAAACAGCCCTTCTGGATGCGGCTCGTTGCCACCGACCGCGGCCAGCACCTGGGCATCGGTCATTTTTTCCGAGTCACGCCGCAGCTGAGCATGCGCCGCGACGGCGGTGCGCATCTCTCGAAATGTCCAGCCCTCGACGATCGTCAGCTTCTCCTTCAATGTTTCACCACGACGCAGCCGCTCGATGACATCAGCGAGCCGCATGCCACGCAGGATTTCGTAGCGGCCGGCACGCAGCGACTGGGTCGCCTCACTGAGGCGCACGGCGAGAACGAACAGCTCGGTGTTGACATCGACGCCCTGCTCGCGCAGCGCGCGCGCGATAGCCCGCGCCGATGCGCCCGCCGGTACGTTGATTTCTACCCGTTCGTCACGGATCGGCAACGGCCGCTGATAGACGTGCCAAAGCAGCGCCGCCGCGCCCAGCGCCAGCACGCCGACAAACAGCGCAAGCAGGACAACGACGCGACCCTGCTGGCGGGCGGGCGATGGGAACAACGATACGCTCATGCCTTCCTATAATACTTTTCAGGCGCTGCCCGCTTCGGCGCAAACGGGTTCATCCTTCGCGACGTTCATGGAAGCTCACGGCAGTTCATCATCGTCCGCCACTTCGACCGCCTCGGCGAGCGCGGCAGGCTGCTGGCCGTACGACCGCACGCTCGGGGCAGCGGCCCTGCGCGGTCCGGTACGCGCCGAGGTCGCCGAGCTCGGCGTTATCACCGCGACCGGTGACGACACAGTCAGGTTTCTGCAGGGCCAGTTGACCGGTGAAGTCGAAAAGCTTCGTCGTGACCAGCTCACGCTGAACGGCTTTTGCACCGCCAAGGGACGTTTGCTGGCCTCTTTTCGTACCTGGCGCGACGATCAGAAGATCTACCTGCAACTGCCCCGCGAGCTATTGCCCGCAGTGCTGAAACGATTGTCGATGTTCGTGCTGCGCGCCAAGGTCAAGCTCGTCGACGATTCGGCCTCGTGGTCGGCCTGGGCCATCTTTGGTGACGGATCGGCCGCGCGCCTGCAAGCGGCCTTTGGTACCGTGCCGTCCTGCGCCGGCGAGTGCGTGCCGATCGAGGGCGGTCGGCTGGCCAGGCTACAGCCGGGCGGGCGCCTGGCCGAGCGTTACTTGCTGTTGCTGGCCTCGGCGCAGGCCGAGGCTGTGCAGGCACGTCTGGACGATCTGCCGCACGTGCCGGGCGGCGTGTTCTGGTGGAGCGAAATCGATGCCGCGATACCGACCGTCTTCGCCGCCACGCAGGAAAAATTCGTGCCGCAGATGATCAACTTCGAGGTGCTCGGCGGGGTGAACTTCAGCAAGGGCTGTTATCCGGGACAGGAGGTCGTGGCGCGCAGCCAGTACCGCGGCAAGCTGAAGCGGCGCATGCAGTGCGCTCATGCCGCAGTGGCTGCGGCGGCGGGTGCCGACGTCTTTGCCGCCGGCGAAAGCGAAGCGGTGGGTAACGTGGTGATGGCCGCCAGCGCTCCACAGGGCGGTTTTGACCTGCTGATCGAGTGCACGCTGGAAAAGGCGGAGGTCCCGCTGCGACTGCAATCGCCCGACGGGCCGGAACTGGTGCTGCGCGCCCTGCCCTACGAACTGGTCGATGTCACCGCCTGAGCTGACCCGCAAGTCGGAACGATGCAACACTGGTTCGTTTACTACAAACTCGACGAAGCCGCTGCGTTCGACGTGGAGCCGCGCGTGCGCGATCTGCAGAAGGCTGTGCATGCGGCCACTGGCGTGCGAACTCGCCTGATGCGACGCGCCGACCGCGACAGCGCGATGACGCTTCTGGAAGTCTACGAAGGCGTGTCCGCACCGGCGACATTCGAGCGCGAACTATCGGTCGCTGTCGCGCGTGCCGGACTGCCGGCGCGGTTGATCGCGCAGCGCCGTACTGAGCGATTCGAAGAGCGTTGACATGTGTCTGGCCGTAATCGCCTGGCAAACGCACCCGGATTTTCCGCTGGTGCTGGCCGTCAATCGCGACGAGTTCTATGCGCGCAGCACGCGCCCGGCTTCGTGGTGGGGCCAGAGCGTGGCCTTGCTGGCCGGCCGTGACGAGGAAGCCGGCGGCACTTGGCTCGGCATCACCCGCGCCGGCCGCGTGGCGCTGCTGACCAACGTGCGGGCGCCAAGTGAACGCAATCCGCATGCGCCGTCGCGCGGCCAGATCGCCGTCGAAGCGCTGCAAAGCTCAAAGCCGGCGGCCGAATGGTTGCGCTCCCAGTCGCAGCGCATGGCTGCTTATAACGGTTTCAACCTGCTGATCGCCGATGCGCCGGGCGCCGCCCGCAAGGCACCAAACCTCGTCTATTTCACCAACCGCCGCCGCCACGGCCCACGCGCGCTGGCGCCCGGCATCTACGGCCTGTCCAACGCGTTTCTCGACACTCCGTGGCCGAAGGTCACGCGAGCGGTTGGTCAGTTTGCCTGCGCACTGGCCAATCGCGTTGACCTCGAAGCGCTGCTGTTGATCATGGCCGACCGGCACTCGGTGCGTGACAACGAGCTGCCATCGACCGGCGTTGCACTCGAGTGGGAGCGGGCGCTGGCGCCGATCCACATCCGCGCCAACGGCTATGGCACGCGTTCGACCACGATCATCACCCTGCGGCGTGACGGCATCGTCAATTTCCTCGAACGCAGCTTCGATGTTGACGGCGCTCAGCCGCACCGCGACCGACATTTCGAATTTGCGCTCGACGCTGTCGTGCCGACGCCGCCACGTATCACTGGGGCCGGCAAGGCGAACTGAGGCGGTCGCCGCCTGCTTGCTGCGCTACAGCGACCGCCGCATGGCCAGGTGCAGGATGCCGGCGTCGTCGAAGGGCTCACCATCCGGCGTGAAGCCGAAGCGTTGATAAAAGGGCAGCGCGTGTGTCTGCGCATTGAGCTGCACCTCGGCCAGACCGCGCTCGCGCGCGGCCGTCATCAACGCCTGCAGCAGCGCCGTGCCAATGCCAGCGCCGCGCGCCGCCGCAAGCACCGCCATGCGGCCGATATGCCCGTCGGGCAACAGCCGCCCGGTTCCGACCGCATTACCGCTGGCGTCGACAGCCAGCGCATGCAGGCTGACATCATCGAATTCGTCTAGCTCAATGTCTGCCGGCACCCGCTGTTCCTTGACAAATACCGCATGACGAATTGCCGCCGCCGGCACTTGCATGGTGGCCCAGTCGCCCAGTTTGATGCGGACAGTGTCAGCCACGATCGCCCGCTTCCAGTGGCGCAAGCGCCTCGTACTCGCGCATGCGCCGGCGCGCTGCTTCCGGCCACGGCGACGCGGAGCCGGTCAATACATCGACGCAGACGTAGACGAGTTCGCAGTCGATCAGCGCTGTGGCGGTGTCGTTGGCGCGAAACATTGACACTGCGAAACTGGCGCTGCTGCGGCCGAGCCGTGCGATGCGGCCGCAAACCAGCAGTTCGTCGTCGTAGCGTGCCGGCGCGTGATACTCGATCGACGCCTTGCGCACAAACGCATCAATGCCGATCTCGCCGAACGCCGTCGGATACGGCAGGCCAATCGCCCGCCAGTATTCGGTAGCGCAGACGTCGCAGTAGGTCAGATAGTGACCGTTGAAGACGACTGACTGCATGTCGACCTCTGCCCAACGAACACGCAGCGGCAGCCGATGCCGGAACTGCTCGATCGCCATTGGCTTTGGGTGGGTCAGGCGTTCGGGCTGCGAATGGTCGAACAAGTCGAGCTCACTTCGCGCCCTTGGCGGCGTCGCCGGCGATGACCACCGTCAGCTTGGCCGGATCGATGTGCCGGCGCAGCGCCGCATGGATGTCGGCGGTCGTCAGTGCACGGATGCGCTCCTCAAACGGCGCCGAAAACGCCGTGAAAGTGCGACCCAAATCGAGATACTCGCTCCAGGCGGCGGCCAGCGCGCTGTCCTCCGAACGCGACAGCAGCCGCTCCTGCAGCAAGCCGTTCTTGCCGTCAGCGATTTCCTTGTCGGTCAGCCCGGCCTTGAGCAATCGATCGACCTCTTCTTGCACCGCTTTTTCGAGGCGCGCCACGTTTTGCGGGGCGACCAGGCCGTACATCTGCCAGTTGGAAGCGCGATCCCGGCTGCTGACGTTCAGCCATGAGCCGGCGCCGTAGGAAATGCCGTCACGCTGCCGAACGCGATCGACCAGCCGGCTGGCAAGGCCGCTGCCGCCGCCGAAGACGTAATTGGCCAGCACCAGCGGCGCGTAGTCCGGATCGTCGTCGCGCAAGTTCAGGTTGATGCGTGCGCGGTAAAAGGCGTTCTCCTTGTCCGGCGTATTAACGGTCAAGCGCGCCGCGGCGACCTCGCGCGGCTCGGCCAGAATTCGTGCGTAAGGCGCTTTCGAGGCCCAGCCGGCAAACAGCTCCTTAATGAGCACTTCGGCCGCCTGGTCGTCGAAATCACCGACCAGCACCACTTCGCCACGGGCAGTGCCCCAGAAGTCGGCATGAAAGCGCCGCACATCGTCCAGCGAAGCGCCCTGCACCTGCTTGATGCGCTCCTCCAGCGGAACGTAGGCGCGCGGATCACCGGGCGCATAGGTATCAAAGTGCCGCGCGAGTGCATCGCGCGCGCGTGCTTGCGGATCGTTCAGCTGTGTCTGCAGCCCGGTGACCGTCTCGCGCTTCAGTTGCTCGAATTCGTCGGCCGGGAAACTGGCCTCGCGCATGACATGCGCTGACAGCCGCAGCGCCTCGGCCAGATTGGCGCGATCGGTCTGAAATGCGCGCAGCGAACCCTGCATCTTCAGCCGCGTCATCTCGTCGGCGATCTGCTTGCGCGTAAACTTGCTGCTGCCGCGCGAAATCATCTCGTCGGCGAGCGAAGCGATGACTGTCTTGCCGAACAGGCTGCGTTCATCACCCCAGCGCGGCTGGATCAGCACGTTGACCGTCTGACCGCGGTTCTTCTTCGGCAGCAGCGCCACCTTCAGATCGCCGAAGGCCAGCCGCCGTGTGCGCGCATCGATGTTCTTCTGCGACGGATCAAAAGCTTCACCGGCCGCCACCGTTGCCCGCGGCTTGAAGTCCTTAAGCAATGACGCCACCGGCAGCGGTGCCGGAATCTCCGCTCGCTGCGGCGCCTCTTCGGGGCTGAACAGTCCGACCGTTCGATTGTCGCGGCGGAAGAACTGCGCCGCCGTCCGGGCGACCTCGTCAGCAGTCACTTTCGCCGCCTGTTCGCGCGCCAGAAAGAATAGCCGCCAGTCACCCGCGGCGATGTAATCGGAGAGCATCACGCCGAACTGCTGCGGGTCGGCCAGCGCCCGCTCGTAGCTGGTTTCATTGTCCTGCCGCATCCGCGTCATCTCAGCTTCAGTCGGTGGCTGCTGTGCGAAGCTCGATTCGATCACCGACAGCATTCGTTCCCTCACCGGATCGACGGGCGCATCCTTCTTGACCACGGCGCCGAACAGCGCCAGGCCCGGATCGTGCAGTAACAGCGGCCATGCGAATACCTGCGTGGCGAGGCCACTTTCGACCAGTTCCCGGTGCAGTCTGCCATTCGGCGTATCGCCGAGGATCTCGGCGGCGGCGCTGATCGCCGCCGCGCTGTCGGACAGGCGCGAGGCGATCCGGTAGCCGACCATCACCAGCTGCACGTCGCCATTGCGTCGCACCGTGAAGCTGCGCTCGCCGTCCTGGGTCGGCTCCGCCGTCCACAACACAGGAAGCGCCCGTGTCGGCCGCGGAATCTTGCCGAAAGTCTGGGCAACCAGCGCCAACGTCTTGGCCGGGTCGAAACGACCGGCGATCGTCAGCACGGCGTTGTCGGGCTGGTAGTACTTCCGGTAAAAGGCCTGCAGGTTTTCGATGCGGACATTTTCGATGTCGCTGCGGTTGCCTATCGGCGGATTACCGTAGTTGTGCCAATGAAAGACTGTCGACAGCATGCGTTGGTACACGACGCGGAACGGCTGGTTCTCGCCCATCTCGAACTCGTTTCGCACGACGGTCATCTCGGAGTCGAGATCCTTTTTGGCGATGAACGAGTTGACCATTGCGTCAGCCGTCCAGCCGAGTGCCCAGCGCAGGTTGTCGTCGCTGGCCTGAAAGGTCGAGAAATAGTTGGTGCGATCGAACGACGTGGTGCCGTTGTTGCGAAAGCCGCGCCGGCTGAACTCCTTGTCCGGATTCGGATAGTTCTTCGAGCCCTTGAAGATCATGTGCTCGAGCAGATGCGCCATGCCCGTTTCGCCGTAACCTTCCTGGCGTGAACCAACCTTGTAGGTGATATTGACGGTGACCGTCGGCTTGGACTCGTCCGGATAAAGCAGCACTTGCAGGCCGTTGGCCAGCCGGTATTCGGTCACGCCTTCGACAGCCGCGGTCTTCTTGGCCGCAGTTGTCTGGGCGCCGACCGGCGCAAGACCCAGCATGCCGAAAAAGGCGAGCACAACGAGAGAACGCAACAAAGTCATCCAGAATCCTTTGCCACAGCGAAAAGGTGCGAAGGGGTTCAGCGACGCTCCGCAAGACGGCGGATTTTGCCGCAAGCGACCGGCCAGACCGCCCGGTCGGCACGAGGCACTAAGACCGCCGCCGCTCGCCACGGTTCCGCTGTCACAGGGCGCAATCGGCGATGATCAGTCGGCAAGGCGCGGACGCGCGCCCGGCCGTGCCGCGTAGGGATCAACCGGCTCGCGGCTTGCAACGATTGCATCGAAACGCGCCGCAACGGCAGGCAGGATCTGCGGATGCGTGAACACGTAGAAGCGCCGTGCGCGGACCGCGTCGAAGGTCCGCACAGCGATCTCGTCGGCGCTAATGCGGCCGCCCGCGACGGCCTTTTGACCGGCAGCACGCGCCAGCCGCTGCGATGCGGTCGGCGCCTGGCGATTGGCGAGCTCAGCCGGCCGGTTGCGTTCGGAATCGAAGATCGCTGTTGGCACGAACGCCGGACACAGCACCGACACGCCGATGCGGCTGCCAGCGATGCCGAGGTCGTGATGCAGCGTCTCGCTCAGCGAAACTACGGCCGCCTTGCTCGCCGAATACACACCCATCAACGGCGTGCACAGCCAGCCGGCGATCGACGCAGTGTTGACGATGTGGCCGCTGTCCTCGCCGAGACCGGCAGCGATCATCCGCGGCACGAAATGGCGGATGCCATGGGCCACACCGAGCAGGTTGACGCCCAGCATCCAGCGCCAGTCGGCGTCGCTGTTTTCCCACAGATAGCCGCCGTTGCCGGCCACGCCCGCGTTGTTCATCAGCAGGTTCACGGCGCCGTAGCTGTCATGAGCGGTCTGCGCGAGGCGTGCGACATCGGCATCGGAGGACACGTCGCATTGCACCCCGACTACATCGGCACCGCTTGCCCGCAGCGCGCCCAGTTCACTGTCGAGCGCGTCGCGCTGAACGTCGGCCAGCACCAGCCGCATGCCCAGCGCGTGAGCGTGGCGAGCAAAGGCGGCACCGAAGCCGCTGCCGGCGCCGGTGACCACCGCTACCTTACCGGCAAAGTCCTGCATCGTCAGCCGAGCCGGACCAGTTGCTTGCCGAAGTTCTGCCCCTTCAGCAAGCCGATGAACGCCTGCGGCGCCGCCTCGAGCCCTTCGGCGATCGTTTCCCTGTACCTGATTCGTCCGGCAGCCACGTGTGTGCTCAGTTCCTGCAGCGCCTGCGGCCACAGCGGCATGTGCTCCGAGACGATAAAGCCCTGCAGCTTCAACCGGCTGACCAGGAACCAGCTCGGATTGCGGATCGGGATCGGTTCGCCGTTGTAGCCGGCGATCAGTCCGCATACCGCGATGCGGCCGAAGGCGTTCATTCTCGGCAGCACGGCGTCAAGGATCTGGCCACCGACGTTCTCGAAGTCGCCGTCGACGCCATCGGGCGCTGCCTGCTTCAATGCACTGCCAACGTCCTGCGACTTGTAGTCGATACAGGCGTCGAAGTTCAGCGTCTCGGTGACGTAGCGACATTTCTCGGCGCCACCGGCAATACCGACGGCACGGCAGCCCATGAGACTGGCCAGCTGACCAACCACCGAGCCCACCGCGCCGCTGGCCGCGGACACAACGATCGTCTCGCCCGCCTTTGCCTCGATGATCCGGTTCAGTCCGATCCAGGCCGTAACGCCAGGCATGCCGACCGGGCCGAGATACGCGGACAACGGAATGTGGCGCGTGTCGACCTTGACCAGCTGCGAGCCATCGGAAATGCCGTACTCCTGCCAGCCAAGATAGCCGACCACGGTGTCGCCGATGGCGAACTTCGGATTGCGCGACTCGGTGATTTCACCGGCGGTGCCACCGATCATCGTTTCATTGAGCGGCTGCGCCGCCGCGTAACTGCGGCCTTCGTTCATTCGGCCGCGCATGTAGGGATCAAGCGACAGCCAGCGGTTGCGCACCAGCACCTGGCCCTCGGCGAGCGCCGGCAACGGCACCGATTCGAGGCGGAAGTTGTCGGGGCCGACCAGGCCGCCCGGGCGGCTGGCCAGCACGATACGGCGGTTCATCGCCATCAGGCACTCCTAGCGGATAGCTTCTGTCCGCGGGCCGATCCGACCGCTCGGCGGCGCGAACGATTGATCAAAATTCGTAGTCGAGACAGTGGCGCGCTTCACGCACGGCAGCGATGAACGGCTTCATCGCCATGTGCTGCGGATGATTCTGGTAGGCGTCGAGCGCAGCCTGGCTGTCGAACTCGGAGATCAGCAGTACGTCGCAGTTTGCCTCCAGCTCCGGTTGCGCCAGAGCCACTTCCCAGCATCGCATGCCCGGCACGAGATCGGCACAGGAATCGAGCAGCGCTTTCATTCGCGCCGCGTTGGCCGTGCGGCCGGCGCCCTCTGCGTTCGCCTTCAGCTTCCACATCACCACGTGCCGAATCACGACTTCCGATGCTCCACAGTGGGCGATCAGCACGCGTCGAAACGGCCGCCGCTGCGTGCGCACTCGGCCAGCAGCGGGGCTGGCTGCCAGAACACCGCATCGGCATTGGGCAAGGCGGCAAAGTCCTGCATCGCTTCGACGACCTTGGCCAAGCCGAACGATTCCGCGAAGTACATGGGACCGCCGCGCCAGGCCGGAAAGCCATAGCCGGTCAGGTACACCACGTCGATATCGCTCGCCCGCTGCGCGATGCCCTCTTCCAGAATTCGGGCGCCTTCGTTGACGAGCGCGAAGATGCAGCGCTGCACGATTTCAGCATCCGAGATCTCGCGCGCCACGACGCCGATCTCCTGCCGATAGGCGTCAATCAGTGCCTCGGTCTCCGGATCAACCTGCGGTGTGCGGCTGCCGGTTTCGTAGCGGTACCAGCCCTTGTCTGTTTTTTGCCCCAGGCGACCGAGTTCGACCATTCGATCGGCAATGCGCGGATAGCGCAGCTGCGGCTTTTC
>JBFINI010000003.1:0-30928 GCA_041611275.1 Burkholderiaceae bacterium | reverse complement strand
CTCGATCGTGTCCTCGTTGTGGATGCCGGTCACCAGCCGCTCATAGGCGATGAACAGCAGCGCCATGCCCGGCGCTTCGTAGATGCCTCGGCTCTTGGCCTCGATGATTCGGTTTTCGATCTGGTCCGACATGCCCAGCCCGTGGCGGCCGCCGATGCGGTTGGCTTCGAGCAGCAATTCGACCGGTTCGGCGAACTCTTGGCCGTTCAACGCAACTGGCCGACCTTGGTCGAAGCGCACCGTCACTTCCTCGCGCTTGACGGCCACCTCGTCGCGCCAGAAGGCCACGCCCATGATCGGCTGCACGATGCGCATGCTCGAGTCGAGCTGCTCGAGGTCCTTAGCCTCGTGCGTGGCGCCGAGCATGTTCGAGTCGGTCGAATAGGCCTTCTCGGCCGACATCTTGTAGGCGAAGCCGGCCGCTGACATGAATGCCGACATCTCGGCACGGCCGCCGAGCTCGTCGATGAAGGCCTGGTCGAGCCACGGTTTGTAAATCTTCAGTTGTGGATTGACCAGCAGCCCATATCGGTAAAAGCGCTCGATGTCATTGCCCTTGAAGGTGCTGCCGTCGCCCCAGATGTTTACGGCGTCTTCCTTCATCGCCGCCACCAGCATGGTGCCGGTCACCGCGCGGCCGAGGGGGGTCGTGTTGAAGTAGGTCGTACCAGCGGTCGAGATGTGGAAGGCACCGCATTGCAAGGCCGAAATGCCTTCGGCGACGAGCTGTGCGCGACAGTCGATCAGCCGTGCCTTTTCGGCGCCGTATTCGAGCGCCCGGCGCGGAATTTCATCGTAATCGGCTTCATCGGGCTGACCCAGGTTGGCGGTGTACGCATAGGGGATCGCGCCCTTCTTGCGCATCCACAGCAGCGCCGCGCTGGTGTCGAGGCCGCCGGAAAAGGCGATTCCGACGTTCTTTCCTGTCGGGAGACTCTGGAGGATCGTTGCCATGGTTTGAACCGAAGAAGACAGCTCGACGCAAGCGCAGAGAAAGTCGGCGAGGGCACTGCGGCAGGCGCGTGTAACAGCGCGGGCGCAGGATCAGACTCGCCGCCGCTCTGACTCGGCAGCAGCGCGGTGGATTGTAGGTGAAAGGGCGATGCTGCCTGCCGCGCTGGTGCGGCCTGAATGCGTTTCATCGGCCGCGGAGGGTCTCCCGGGGACCCGGTTGACCCCGGTGCCGCGCGCGTAACCAAGCAGCTCTTCCTCCTGGCCGAATGACGCGGACGGTGGACGCGGCACGGTCAGTAGCCGCGCGCGTCTAGTCGACGCCGGCGCCGCTGCGCCTGATCACTGACTGCCAGCAGTTGCGCTCGGCCAGCATGAAGGCGGCAAACGATTCAGCGCTGCCGCTGACGACCTGCCAGCCGGTAGCCTCGATGCGCGGGTGAACCTTCGTGGCCAAGCGAGTAGCCAGGCGGAGCGAGCGCGTTCCGATAGAAACGGCGTGTTGCTGCCAGATCGCGAACGCGGAAGGTCATGTGGTCGCGCAGCGCCCGGCTCTATGCGACGTCACGGCCGAGCAGGAGGTACTCCATCAAGGCCTTCTGCACGTGCAAACGATTCTCTGCCTCGTCCCAGACGACGGACTGCGGTCCTTCAATGACCTCGTGCGTGACTTCTTCGCCGCGGTGCGCCGGCAGGCAATGCATGAACAGCGCCTCTGGATTGGCCGCCGCCATGACCCGGTCGTCCACGCACCAGTGCGCGAAGGCCTGGCGGCGCTCCTCGTTCTCTGCTTCAAAGCCCATGCTGGTCCAAACATCGGTGGTGACCAGATCGGCGGCCTGGGCCGCTTGGTGCGGGGAGGAAAAAATGGCCAGATGCGGCCCCGCCGGTGCCAGCGCCGGGTCGAGCGCGTAATCGGGCGGCGTCGACACGTTGACCTTGAAGCCGAGCACCTGTGCGGCCTGCAGCCACGTATAGGCGACGTTATTGGCATCGCCGATCCAGGCCACCGTTCGGCCGGCGATCGGGCCGCGCTGCTCGATGAAGGTGAAGATGTCGGCGAGGATCTGGCAGGGGTGGTACTCGTTGGTCAGGCCGTTGATGACCGGCACCCGCGAGTACTGCGCAAAGCGCTCGAGCTTGGTCTGTTCGTAGGTGCGGATCATCACGATGTCGACCATGCGCGAGATCACGCGCGCCGTGTCTTCGACCGGCTCGGCGCGGCCGAGCTGCGAGTCGCCGGTAGTGATGTGGATCACCGAGCCGCCCAGCTGGTACATGCCGGCTTCGAAACTCACGCGCGTACGGGTGCTGGCTTTCTCGAACACCATCGCCAGCGTGCGGTCGCGCAGCGGCTGATAGAGCTCGTAGCGCTTGAAGCGGTCCTTGATGATCTGCGAGCGGGCGAACACATGCTCGAGCTCGTGGCGCGAGAAGTCGTCGAGGCGCAGGAAGTGGCGCTGAGCGGCCATGGTGTCTCCCACGAAGCCTTCAGGCGGCGCGCTGTTCACGTGCGGCGACGAAAGCGCGGATCAACGGCGCAAGGCGAGCAACAATCTCGTCAGCCTCGCGCGCATTGACGATCAGCGGCGGCAGCAGCCGGATCACCCGGTCCTGCGTGACGTTGATCAGCAACTGGCGGGCCAGCGCCTGCTTGACGAGATCGCCGCAGGGACGATCCAGTTCGATGCCGATCATCAGGCCCTGGCCGCGGATCTCGACCACGCCGGCCGCGCCCTTCAGCGCTGCGGCAAAGCCCTCGCGCATGCGCTGGCCCATCTCCGCAGCGTTTTCCAGCAGCCGGTCTTCTTCGATGATACGCAGCGTTTCGATTCCGGCGCGGCAGGCCAGCGGGCTGCCGCCAAAGGTGGTGCCGTGGTTGCCGGGGCCGAATACGCCAGCGGCGCGCCCGCCGGCGAGCACGGCACCGATCGGCACGCCGGAACCCAGGCCCTTGGCCAGGGTGACCACGTCGGGCTGGATGCCGGCCCACTGGTAGCCGAACCACTTGCCGGTGCGCGCGATGCCGCACTGCACTTCGTCGACCATCAGCAGCCAGCCGCGCTCGTCGGCGAGCCTGCGCAGCGCGCGCAGGTAGTCGGCATCGGCCACGCGGATCCCGCCTTCCCCCTGCAGGACCTCGAGCCAGATCGCCTGCACGCGGGGTTCGGCCGCGGCCACGCGTTCGATCGCAGCCAGGTCGTTGTAGGGCACGCGAATGAAACCGGACGGCAGCGGATCGAAGCCCTGGCGCGCTTTTTCGCTGCCGGTGGCCGCCAGCGTGGCCAAGGTGCGGCCGTGCCACGCATGCTCCATGACGATGGTCTGCGCTTCCGGGTTGCCGTGTTTGTGCCCGTACAGGCGCACGAGCTTCAGCGCGCCCTCGTTGGCTTCGGAGCCGGAGTTGCCGAAGAAGACCTCCGAGAGACCGGTCAGCGCACATAGTCGGTCGGCGAGCGCCTCCTGCTCGCTGATGCAGTAGATGTTCGAAACGTGGACCAGCCGGCCGATCTGCTCGGCGAGCGCGGCGGTAAGTTTCGGATGCCCGTGCCCGAGCCCGTTGACGGCGATGCCGGCCAGCGCGTCCAAGTATTCTTGGCCGTCCTCGCCGGTCAGCCACGCGCCATGGCCGCGCGTGAAGGCCACAGGTAGGCGGACGTAGGTGTTCATGACGTGTGACATCGGCGCTCCCGATCGGCACGAAAAGAAAAAACGCGGTTGCGAGCGTCGCCCGGCCGCGTTTGGCGAATTATAGGTAGTAGTCCCGCACTGCAGAAGCCGCCGGAATAGGCCGGCGCATCCGGCAGTGCTGACTGGGAGGAACCGATCACATGGCGATGCCTGCTCTGGCGGAACTTCGGCTGCTGATCACCGGTGCCTGCGGTGTCACGTCGAGGACGATGGCGCGCGCCTTGCGCCTGGGCAGGCGTTTCGGCAAAGCGCGGCTGATCGGCACCGACGTTTGCGACAACCCTTTTGCGCTCTATGAGGGCCTGTTTGACCGTGTCTACCGCGTGCCGCCGCACACTGCGGGCGCGACCTACGAAGGACTGATGCTCCGGATACTTCGTGACGAGCACATCGACGCCGCGCTGGTCGTTCCGGAGCCGGAGGTGCTGTTCTGGGCCAAACGGCGCCTGCCGGTGCCCGCGCTGCTGCCACCGCCGAATTTCGCGCAGATCGCGATCAGCAAGGCGCGCCTGCACGAGGTCCTGGGCGGAAGCGGCCTCGTCCCGCGTTTCGCACAGCGGTCGCGCGAGCAGATCCTCGCCGGCGATCTGGAGGATCTGCCGGGCCCGGTCTGGCTGCGCGACTGCGGCGCCGGCACCACCAGCGGCAGGGGCGCGATCTGCGTCCGCACTTTGCAGCAAGCCGCTGCATGGGTGACGCTGCATCCGAATGTTGCGCAGTTCATGGCCGCCGAGTACCTGCCCGGGCGCAATCTGGCCTGCCTGCTGCTGTTTGTCGAAGGACGGCTGGCCAAGGCGGCGTGCTATGAGCGGCTGGAATACTTCATGGCGAAGACCACGCTGTCGGGCGTCACGGGAAACATCAGCAAGGGGCGTCTCGTCGACGACGACGTCGCCATCGATCGGGCCGTCGAGGCGGTGCACCTCGTCTGTGAAAGGACGCAGGAACGGATGCAGGGGCTCGTCACCGTCGACATGCGGTGCGACGCCAACGACCGGCCCTGCGTGACCGAAATCAATCTGCGCCAGGTTGCCGCGGCGTCGGCTTTCGCGTTCGTGCCCCAATGCAACCTGTCCGAGGCGCAGGTGCTTGCCACGCTCGACCGGGCCGACGAGATCGGGCCGGTGCACGTGCCCGTTCCGCCCGGCAACAGGCTGTTTCGCGACATCGATGGCTTGCCGCAGTTCGTGGCCGAGTTTCGCTTGCCCGAAGTCGGCGAGTACCTTGACGCACCGCGCGGCGGGACGCCGCCGGCAGGTCGCGACTGATCAGGCGGCCTTCAGCGCCGAGGTCCGGCTGACGAGCGAGTTCAGCTTCTGCTCCTCCGCCGCCGACAGCACGCGAATGCTGGGAAAGTAGCCCTGATAAACGACGCCGTGCAACTCGACCTTGTTCTGCACGCGCAGATAACGGATCAGGTACTCGACGATGTTGTCAGTGATCCGTTGGCCGGGCACCAGCACCGGGATGCCGGGCGGGTAGGGCACCACCTGATCGGCGCAGATGCGGCCGATCAGGTGCCGGTTCGGCTGGTCGTTCTCGTCGAGCAGCGGAACCAGTTCGCCGCCGCAGTAATACGCGTCGCGCGGCAGGTAGACGAGCTCGGTGAACAGTGGCAGGTCCGGCGTGCGATAAAGGCGACGCGGCGCCCGCTTCTCGCGGGCGATGCGCATCAGCGCGTCATACAGGCGCGAGCATTTCGAGCGCGTGGTGCCGATCGTCAGCAGCAGCGTGATGGTGTTGAATGTCGATTTCTCGATCGTGATGTTGAAGCGCGAGAACAACTCCTGCTGCAGTTCGTCGACCGTCATGCCGCAGGAGGAGATGTCGACTGTGATCTTGGTCGGATCCAGCCGCAGGTTGTCGTTCTTGACTTCATCGGGCAGGAGGTCGTCGAGTTCGAGGACGCGGAAAGCGCCGGTCGAGTTGATCTGCTCGCGCAGCTCGGCGGCCAGCATCAGTGTGCGCTCGAGCAACTTGTAGCCTTCCATCACCGCCTGTTTTCTGGCTACATCGAGGCTGGCGATCATGCTGTACATCGGGCTGGTCGACGTATGCATGTTGAAGTTCTCGCGAAACAGATGCTCCTTGAAACCGGCGTCATTGACATGAATGAACGCCGCCTGCGAGAACGCCGACAGGGTCTTGTGCGCCGACTGCGTGGCGTAGTCGGCGCCGGATTCGAGTGCCGTGGGGCGCAGGTCCGGGTGAAAGCGCGCGTGCGAGAACCACGCTTCGTCGATCAACACCTTGATGTTCTTGGCGTGTGCCGCATCGATGATCGGCTTCAGGTCATAGCGCAGGCCATCGTAGGTGCAGGAGGTCAGCACTAGGAGCTGGGCGTCGGGATGATCATCGATGGCCGTGAGGATCGTTGCTTTCGGCACCGGCCCGAACACGCCATATTTCTTGTTGACGCTCGAGTCGAGGTAGACCGGCCGCGCACCTGACAAGACCACGCCGTGATGCACGCTCTTGTGGCAGTTGCGGTCAAGCAGCATCTTCTCGCCAGGGGCGATCAACGTTTGCAGGATCACCTTGTTGGCGGTCGACGTGCCGTTGGTGGCGAAGAATGTCTTGCGGGCTCCGAACGCTTTGGCAGCCATCTGCTGCGACTCGGCGATCACGCCGGTCGGCTCCATCAGCGAATCGAGCGCCTTGACCGACACCGACAGGTCGGCATCGAACACGTGCTCGCCCATGAACTCGTGAAACTCGTTGACCCAGGGACTGCCGCGCAGCGAATCACCGCTCGAGTGCCCGGGCGTGTGCCAGGCGTCCTTGGCCGCCAGCACGTAACCGCGCAGCGCGTCATAAAACGGCGTGCGGGCGCGCTCGGCGATCTGTGCATTGAGGATCCGGTACATGCCGCGCAGATCGCGCTCTTCGCGATAGAAGTAGCCGTCTACCGCCTCCGAGAACAGCGCATCGACGACCTGGTCCTCCTTTTCTTTTTCGATGAGGATGTACAGGTCGAGCTCGGGCCGCAGCGCCGTGATTTTCTGCACCAGCTTCAGTGCACTGACTTGCAGGCTGCGCGGTGTTTCCTTCCCGTTGCCCGTGCGCACCGGCTGGCGTCTTCCGCCGTCCTGCACCGCATAGAGTTTGTCGTCGACGATCACGATCTGGATGTCGCCATCGCGCTCGATCAGTTGCAGTCCCTCTTTGGCGGTAAGTGCGCCGACGAAGGTGATGCCGAACGGGTTGTCCAGTGCCCGCGCGGCAGCATTGAGTCCCTTGAGAAACTCCCTGAGGATCAGCGGCTCGTCGTTGATCAGCAGGACCTTGGAAGTGGGATGGGTCATGGACGCTTGTCCGAAAGGGGGAAAAGGCCTCCGTCGACGAGGTGCTTTATCGGCCAAAGGGGCCGCCGACGCAAGCCATCCCGTCGGTTGGCCACGCGATGCGGCGAGGCGCCTCGATAGAATCCGCGCCGCCGAAGCGCATCGACGTTGCCGGGTCCGTCAAGGCTGACCAACGTCGAGACACGTCCCGACCGAGCAACCGCGCCAGCCAGGTGACCGATTCCGCCAACAAGCCCCGCGAATTCTTCATTCACGGGCTGACCTCCGCTGGCCGACCGTTTCGACCCGGCGATTGGGCCGAGCGCCTGTGTGGAGTGATGTCCTGCTATCGCCCGGGCGGTGTTGTTGCCGGCCGCGAAGCGATGATCGGCTATTCGCCTTTCGTGCGGCCGATGCTGGTCGGTGGCGTCAAGTGCGTGATCGTCGACGAGCGGCTGAAGGACCTCGAGTTGATGGCCTTGAATTTCGTGATGGGCTTCGCGCGGGACAACGATTTGCCCGTTTACGAAGGCTGCACGTTGCCGTCGGAGCAGCCATAAGCGACCGCAAAGGAAAAGGCGCGGGTCGCTGTCGCGGCTCCGCGCCTCGTCTGGCTCGATCGGCATTGCGGCCACGGGCCGCGTGCATCGACGCTGGGCAATCAGGCCATCGCCTTGATCGCTGCGGCAAGCCGGCTCTTGTTGCGCGCCGCGTTGTTCTTATGCACGACGTTCTTGTCGGCGAGAGAGTCGATGACCTGGGTCGCCGTGCGCAAGGCGTCCTTAGCCGCCTGCGCATCGCCGTTGGCGATGACCTTGCGCACCGATTTGATTGCCGAGCGCACCCGTGAGCGTTGCGCGGAGCGCAGCGCATTGCGCCCGGCCGACTGTCGCGCCCGCTTGCGGGCCTGCTTGCTGTTCGCCATCGTTATCCGCCTTCAACCTTTTTCGTACACGTGCCGCCGACGCAAGGCGCAGCCATTCGAGCTTGTGACCGTGCGCTGGACGCGAAGCCATAAACTATAGCAAACCAACGCTTTCCGGCCAACCTGACGGCTCTGCCGCGGCGCTGCGCCGGCAGCAACAACAGCTGCCAAGAAACGCCCCCTTGAACCTGCTGCGCGCTGTCGCCACCGTATCCGGCCTGACCTTGGCCTCGCGCGTCACCGGGCTCGTCCGCGACCTGATCATTTCGCGGGTCTTCGGGGCCAGTGCTGAGACCGATGCCTTCAACGTCGCGTTCCGGCTGCCAAACCTACTGCGCCGGCTTTTCGCCGAGGGCGCATTTCAGCAGGCGTTCGTACCGGTGCTGGCCGAGGCACGGGCGCGCGAGGGCGATGAGCGGACGCGCCAGCTGATCGATCACGTGGCTTCGGCGCTGTTCTGGGCTGTGCTTGCCGCGTCGATCGTCGGCGTCTTTGCCGCGCCGGTGCTGGTCTGGCTGGTCGCCTCAGGCCTGGCACGTGATCCGGTTGCCTTCGATCTGGCCACGCTGATGACGCGCTGGATGTTCCCGTACATCCTGTTCATGTCGCTGGTGGCGCTTTCGGCGGGGGTGCTGAACACCTACCGTCGTTTCTCGGTGCCGGCGGTTACGCCGGTGCTCCTGAATCTTTCGTTCATCGCCTGTGCGCTGCTGCTGGCGCCGCAGCTTTCGCGGCCGATCCTCGCACTGGCGGTTGCCGTCGTGATCGGCGGCGTTCTCCAGTTGGCGTTGCAACTGCCGGCGCTGGCGTCCATCGGCATGCTGCCGCGGCTCGGCGGCCTGCGCGTGGGGCTGCGCGATGCGGCCGTTCGCCGCATCCTGAGACTGATGCTGCCGGCGGTCTTCGCTGTTTCGGTGGCGCAGCTGTCGATCATCATCAACACCAACATCGCTTCGCACCTTGCCATCGGCAGCGTGACCTGGCTCGCCTTTGCCGACCGGCTGATGGAGTTTCCGACCGCGCTGCTCGGAGTCGCTCTCGGCACGGTGCTGCTGCCGAGCCTCTCGAGGGCGAACTCCGAGCAACGACTCGACGACTACAGCCGCCAGCTCGATTGGGGGTTGCGCTTGACCGTGCTGATCGCCGCCCCGGCGGCCCTTGGGCTTGGCCTGCTGGCCGAGGGCACGATTGCCGTGCTGTTCCAGGGGGGGCGCTTCAGCGCGAACGACGTGACGCAGACAGCGCAGGCACTGACGGGCTATGCGATCGGGCTGCTCGGCTTGATCGCAGTGAAGATCCTGGCGCCGGGTTTCTACGCACGGCAGAATATCAAGACGCCTGTGAAGATTGCCGTGGTCGCGTTGCTGATTACGCAAGCGTCGAACCTTGTGCTGGTGCCGCTGATCGCGCACGCCGGGCTGGCGATGTCGGTCAGCCTGGGCGCGCTGACCAATGCAGCGCTGTTGTACCTGGGTCTGCGCCGTCGCGGTCTGTACATACCGACGCCGGGCTGGGCGCCATTCATCGCCAAGGTCGGCGTTGCACTGATCGCACTGGCAGTGGTACTTTGGCTCGGCAATAGGCACATCGACTGGACGGCAATGCAGAACCAGTGGCTGCTGCGTGCCGGGCTGCTTGCCGGGTTGATCGCCGGCGGTGCCGCCGTCTATGGTTCGATGCTGTTGTTGCTCGGCTTCCGGCCCAGAGACTTCGTCAACCGTGCGCAATGAGGCACATCGAGGACTTTTCTTCGCTCGTCGGCCAGGGTGACCGGCGGGCCCTGCCCTTGCTTGCCGCGGCAGCGCTAGTGCCGCTGTACGCGGACGCCGCATGCGATCCTCAACGAACCGTCGAACAGGTTCGGATCTGGGGCGAACAGCTGCGTGCTCGTATGGCGGCAGACGCTTCGGCGTTGGCCCGGTTGCGGCTGCTCAACCACTTTTTCTTCGGTGAACTCGGCTTCGCCGGCGCCCGGCGCGACTATCGCGCAGCCGAAAACAGCTACCTGCACCGGGTGATCGAGCGCCGGTGCGGCCTGCCGATCACGCTGTCCCTGCTGTACATGGAGCTTGGCAAGGCCGCCGCGCTGCGGCTGCAGGGCGTGTGCTTTCCCGGGCATTTCCTCGTCAAGCTGCGACTCGCCGACGGGACGGTCTTCATCGACGTGTTCGGCGGCGGTACGACGCTATCGCTCGATGATCTGCATGGGCGGCTGCAACTGGCATCGCCGCAAGTGACGGCTGCGCAGCTTGGCCCCTACCTGCGTGCAGCCAGCGATCGCGAGATCCTGGCCCGCCTGCTGCGCAACCTCAAGGCGATCCATTGGGAGGCGCACGACTGGCCAGCAGCACTCGAAGTGGTGAACCGCCTGATCGCCGTCGTCCCGGATGAGCCGCAGGAGCGGCGCGACCGCGCCAGTTTGTATGAGCGACTCGAATGCCCGCGTGCTGCGGCCGAGGACCTCGTTGCCTACCTGTCACTGAGCCCGGCCCCGCGCGACGCCGCGGAAGTTCGTGATCGGCTGGCGCGCCTGCAGCAGGCGGCAGCTCGGCTCAATTGAAACGGCCGCGCTTGGGTGGCCGTTTCCCGATCGAAGCGAATTGCTCAGCCGAGCTGCGTCAGCATCGTTTCCGCGTTGCTGACTTCGAACTTGCCGGGGGCTTCGATATTGACGCTCTTCACGACGCCATCATCGGCCAGAATCGAAAAGCGCTTGCAGCGCATGCCTCTGCCGATCGTCGTCTGGTCCAGTTCAAGCCCGAGTTTGATCGCGTACTCGGCCGAGCCGTCGGCCATCATGCGCACCTTGCTGCCGACCTTCTGGTCCCGCCCCCAGGCATGCATCACGAAGGCATCGTTGACCGACAGGCACCAGATCTCGTCCACGCCCTTTGCCTTCAGCGCATCGTAGTGCTGCACGTAACTCGGGACGTGCTTGGCCGAGCAGGTCGGCGTGAACGCGCCGGGCAGGCCAAAGATCACGATCTTCTTGCCCTTGACCAGTTCGGCAACGTTGAATGCATTCGGCCCGATCGAGCAGCCGGCCGTTTCGACCTCAACGTACTCCCACAACTTCCCGTCGGGCAACCGGTCTCCGACCTTGATCGTCATCGTCTTTCTCCCTTCAACTGAGCGGCCTTGAATTCTAGCGAGTCGCTCCGGTTCAGTCGCCCAGCGCGATACCTTCGCGGCGCGGATCGGCGCCACCGGACCAGGCGTCACGATCTGCCAGCCGCACGCGAACGATGCCCTGCAGGCCGCTCGTCATCGGAATCTCGCGCACTTCGTGACCGCGGGCCTTCAGGCCATCGATCAGCGCCGCGCTGAAGCGGCCCTGCTCGAGTTCAGTCGGGCCATTGCGGCTGCCGAAGTTTGGCATCGAGATCGCCTGCTGGATGTCGAGGTCCCAATCAAGCAGCCCGACCAATGTCCGAGTCACGTAGCCGATGATATGCGAGCCGCCCGGCGAGCCGAGTGTGGCTAGCAGTCGGCCACTCGTGCGGTCGAGGACAAGTGTGGGCGCCATCGACGAGCGCGGCCGCTTGCCGGGCTGCACGCGATTGGCGATCGGCTTGCCGCTCTCTTCGGGACTGAACGAGAAATCGGTCAGTTCATTGTTCAGCAGGAAGCCGCGCACCATCATGTGGGCGCCGAACTGGTCTTCGATCGAGGTGGTCATCGCCACCGCATTACCGAAACTGTCGACCACCGAGATATGCGAGGTTGCCTCGCGATATGCATCATGGGGCGCCCAGGCCACCGTGTAACCGGCCGGAATGCCCGGTTGGGCGCGGCCCATGCTCTTGTCACTGATCAGCATGGCGCGATCGGCAAGGTAGCGCGGGTGCGTCAGCGCCTGCCAGTCGACCGGGACGAAGTCCGGGTCGGCGACATACACATTGCGGTCCGCGAACGCGAGCCGGCCGACCTCGCTGAACAGATGCACGGCGTCGGCCTGCGGTGCGAGCCGCTCGTCGACCGGCTGCGGCGGCACGACCGCGATGTTGCGATGGACCAGCATGCCGAGCATCTGCGCCACGGCGATGCCACCGGATGAAGGCGGCCCCATGCCGCAGACACGCCAGCGTTTGTAGTCGGTGCATACCGGCGTGCGTTCCTTCGCCTCATAGCGGACGAAATCGGCTGCTTCTAGCCGGCCGGCGTTCGGATGGGCACGCACCGCTCGCACGATGTCGGCGGCGATCTCGCCACGATAAAAGGCGTCGGCACCGCCGTCGGCGATCGCGCGCAGCGTCTTCGCCAGCGCCAAATTGCGCAGCAGCGTGCCGGCAGCCTTTGGCGTGCCGTCGGCATTGTAGAAGTAGGCCCGGGCGGCGGCGTCAGCGGCGAGATACTTCTCGGTTCCCAGCAACGTGTGCAGCCGGGACGACATCGCATATCCCTGCTCGGCCAGCCGAATCGCCGGTTCGAACAATTGCGTCCACGCGAGCTTGCCATGCTGGCGATGTGCTGCCTCAAGCATGCGCAAGACTCCGGGTGTGCCAACCGCGCGGCCGCCGACGACAGCGTCATAGAACCGCATCGGTTTGCCGTCGACGACGAACAGATTTTCGTCCGCTGTCATCGGCGCCGTTTCGCGACCGTCGAATGCCTGAACCCGCCGGCCGTCGAAGTGCAGCAGAAAAGCGCCGCCGCCAATACCGGAACTTTGCGGTTCGACCAGGGTGAGCACCATCTGCATGGCGATCGTCGCATCGACGGCCGTGCCGCCGGCGCGGAGCATTTCGCGGCCGGCCTCGGTGGCCAGCGGATTGGCCGCGGCCGCCATATGCCGAGTTGCGGTCGCCGTGTGTAATCCAGCGCGGAATCCGGAGGCCGCCTCGGGCGCGGCCGGGCGATCCGGCGCGCTGGCGCACGCGGCAAGCAGCAGCGCAGCAAGCAACGGGGCAAGACGTTTGCACAGGCGATCCTTCATCGGGCCTCCTTTCCGCGCGCTCCGAAAGCCGGCGTCTGTGCAGTCAACGGATTTCGGTCTGCGGCGCGCGCAGGGTCACTTCGGTTGCAGGCGCAGGGCGCCGTCCAGTCGGATCGTCTCGCCGTTGATCATCACGTTGCCGAGGATCGCTGCGACCAGGTTGGCGTACTCGGCCGGCTTGCCCAGGCGCGACGGAAACGGCGCCTGCTTGCCGAGCGAGTCCTGCACCTCCTTTGGCATGCCGAGCAGCATCGGCGTTTCGAACAGCCCGGGTGCGATCGTCACGCAGCGGATGCCGTTGCGCGACAGGTCGCGTGCGATCGGCAGCGTCATGCCGACGATGCCGCCCTTCGACGCCGAATAGGCGGCCTGGCCGATCTGGCCGTCGAAGGCAGCGACCGACGCGGTATTGATCAATACACCGCGTTCGCCATCGGCAGTTGGCTCGAGCTTGCTCATCGCATCGGCAGCGATGCGGATCATGTTGAACGTGCCGATCAGGTTGACGTTAACGACGCGGGCGAAGCTCGCCAACGCGTGCGGCCCTTCCTTGCCGATCGTCTTCTCGCCGATGGCGACGCCGGCGCAGTTCACCAGTCCGCGCAGTGAACCCAACCCGATCGCGGCCTTGACGGTCGCTTGCGCGTCGGCCTCGGCCGCGACATCGCACTTGACGAAACGTGTACCGGCGCCAAGTTCGCGCGCCAAGGCCTCGCCCTTGTCCGCCTGAACGTCGGCGATCAGCACCTTGCCACCCGCCTGCGCCAGCAGGCGCGAGGTGGCGCCACCCAGTCCGGAGGCGCCGCCGGTGACGATGAACACATTGTTCTTGATTTCCATGGCGCTCCCCGTGATTAGTTAAGCTGATGCCGATTCTAGAAGAGGCGGACGCACCGGCTCGCGGTGTGCCGACGAGGAGACGGACATGAGCACACACGGCCGCGAACTGCTGGCAGCGCTGCGCACTTTCGAAAAAGGCAAGATCGTCAGCAGCCGCGAGGCGGTTCAGTTGATCCAGGATGGCGACACGCTGGCCACCGGGGGTTTCGTCGGCATCGGCTTTCCGGAAAACATCGCCGTAGCGCTGGAGCAGCGCTTCGTGGAGTCGAGCGGCACCGAGACTGACGGTATCGGCCGGCCTGCGGGACTGACACTGATCTATGCCGGCGGTCAGGGCGATGGCAAAGAGCGCGGCCTGAATCATCTCGGCCATGACGGTCTGATCCGCCGCGTGATCGGCGGCCATTGGGGACTGGTGCCGCGCGTACAGCAACTGGCGGTGGCCAATCGCATCGAGGCCTACAACCTGCCGCAGGGCGTCATCACGCACCTGTTTCGCGACACTGCGGCCGGCAAGCCGGGGCACCTGACCAAGATCGGCCTGGGCACCTTTGTCGATCCGCGCCTGGGCGGCGGCAAACTGAATGCGCGCACGACCGAGGATCTGGTGCGGTTGATGGAGATCGACGGGCAGGAATACCTGTTTTACAAGTCGTTCCACATCGATGTGGGCATCGTGCGCGGCACCACCGCCGATGTCGACGGCAACATCACGATGGAAAAGGAGGCGCTGACTCTCGAGGCGCTGGCCATCGCCATGGCCGCGCGCAACAGCGGCGGCATCGTCATCGTGCAGGTCGAGCGCATTGCCGAGCGCGGCTCGCTCAATCCGCGCCACGTGAAGATCCCCGGCGTTCTGGTCGACTGCGTTGTGGTCGCCGAGAAGCCCGAGTATCACCACCAGACCTTCGCCGAGCCCTACAGCCCGGCGTTCTCCGGCGAGATCCGCGTGCCGGCCAGCCATGTGGCACCGATGCCGATGAGCGAGCGCAAGATCATCGCCCGCCGCGCCGCGCTCGAACTGCGCGCCAATTTCGTGGTCAATCTCGGCATCGGGATGCCCGAAGGCATCTCGTCGGTTGCCGCCGAGGAAAAGGTCATCGATCTGCTGACGCTGACTGCCGAGCCGGGCGTGGTCGGCGGCATTCCGGCCTCAGGTCTGAACTTTGGCGCCGCGGTCAATACGCAGGCAATCATCGACCAGCCGTACCAGTTCGACTTCTACGACGGCGGCGGACTCGACCTTGCCTTTCTTGGCCTGGCACAGGCCGACCGTGAGGGCAACCTGAATGTCAGCAGGTTCGGCCCACGGCTGGCCGGCGCTGGTGGCTTCATCAACATCTCGCAGGCCGCCAAGCGCGTCGTTTTCGTCGGCACCTTCACCGCTGGCGACCTGCGGGTGGCGGTGGCCGACGGCAAGCTCTTCCTGCACAACGACAACGGCCCGCGCAAGTTCGTGCGCGAGGTCGAACATCGCACGTTTTCCGGGCCGTATTCGGTCGCTCGCGGCCAAGACGTGCTGTACGTCACCGAGCGCTGCGTGTTCCGCCTGGTGTCTGAAGGCCTCGAACTGATCGAAGTGGCGCCGGGCATCGATCTCGAACGTGACGTGCTGGCCAAGATGGACTTCGCGCCGGTGATCCGCGGCACGCCGCAGTTGATGGAAGCAGCGATCTTCGACGAGTCGCCGATGGGCCTGCGCGAGCGGATGCTGGAAGTGCCGCTCGCCTCGCGCTTCGCCTACGACGACCAGCAGAACATCCTGTTCATCAACTTCGAGCGGCTGAAGGTCAGAACGCGGGGTGACGTCGATGCGATCGAGCGCGAAGTCGACGCGCACCTGCGGCCAATTGGTCACCGCGTCTATGCGATCGTCAATTACGACCACTTCGAACTGGCAGCGGAGGTCGAGGATGCTTACGCGACGATGGTCAAGGGACTGGTCGAGCGCTACTACGACGGTGTGTCGCGCTACACGACTTCGGGTTTTCTGCGCGCCAAGCTCGGCGGCGCGCTGAAGCGGCGCGGCGTGGCACCACACGTGTACGAGTCGCCGCACGAGGCCCTGGCGCACGTGCGCGACGCCTGAGGTCGGGCGGGTTCGACTACCTCACGGTGCAGCGAAGATAGACCCACAGTGTGCCCGACAGGTCGAACGAGCTCGACAGCTTGGTGTGCATGCGCACGACCGGCGCCAGGCAGTGGCGTGCCTCAAGGCCGATGCCGTTCAGCGCTGCTTCGAGTGCGTGCGACCGGATGCCAATGCCATGCTGCGGTCGAGTGGGCTGCCCGAGCACGACCGGCGAGCGGAATTCGACCAGACTGGCGCCGAGTCCCGGCGTGCGGCCGAATTGCATCAGGCGCCGGGTCAATCCGCGCTCGCAATCGGTCAGCCGGCAGTCGACTTCGACCTGCGAGCCGCTGTCCAGCCGGCCCGTCTGTTCGGTCGGCACCAGGCTGGTCGGCAGGGGCGGTGACGCAGCGGCGCCTGGTGCAAGCAGCGCCACGCATGCGGCAAATGCCACGCGCCTATGCATCACTGCAATGAGTCGCTGCATGTGCGCTGCGCCTCGGCGATAGTTGCCCTGCGTCGTCATGATTCACGCTAATTGGGCGGCGTCGGCGCGCGCAATGCAGCGTTCGGTCTAGCTGAAAGGCCGACTCAGTCGATGTTGCCGCTGCAGGGAAGTCGGCAATTGCTCACTGGGGCAAACGCGTAGCGATCCGTCAGCGACTGGTATGCCGCAGGGCGGCATTTCCCGGGCTGGCAGCGCCAATGCCGCTCAGCGCGGTCCGCGATCGTGCTGGCGTGCGGTGATGAAGACGGTCCCGGTAAAGCTGGAGATCGCGGTATCTGCACACGCCACATCGACTCGGTAGACGGCAAGACGGCGTGCCCGCGAAACCTCCGTGGCGGTGGCGGTCAGCGTATCGCCGAGACGGACGGCGGCCTGATAGGTGATGTGCGCATCGATGCCGGCGGCGACTGGCCCGTGTGAGTTCGACGCCAACCCGAAAGCGGTATCGGCGAGCGCAAAGATCGCGCCGCCGTGGCAACTGCCGTTGAAGTTCAAATGCCGCTCCTCAACAGTCATTGCGACCACGGCCTTGCCGACGCCGCCATCGATGAAGCGGATATTCAGCGCGCAAACAAAAGGATCGATTTCGGCCAGGCGCGCAAGATGTTGCGTTGGCGTCGTCGCCGAGGCGTCGGATGCCGGCGCGCTCATGTGCGCAAGCCGCTTGCCGCGCCCGCTGCCGGCGTGGCGGTGCATGGCCTCGGCCAGCGCGGCAATGCCGTCACTACCGGTCGCGCAGGTCGTCAGCACCGGCACCGTCGCGCCGGCGCCGGTGCGCAGGCGCAGCATGTCCTGGAGCTCGCGGACGGTCGCTTCGGCGGCGGGCAGATCGGCCTTGCTGACGACCAGCACATCGGCGATTTCGAGGATGCCGGCCTTGATCGCCTGCACCTGGTCGCCGAGTCCCGGCGGGCAGACGACGACGCGCGTGTCGGCGATCTCTGCAATCTCGACCTCCGACTGGCCGGCGCCGACGGTCTCGACGATAACGATATCGAAGCCCGCTGCATCGAGCACGTCGACGATGCGCCGTGTGGTGCGCGAAACACCGCCGAGGTGCCCACGGGCGGCAATCGAGCGGATGAAAGCGCGCTCGTGTGCGCCATGTTCGCCCATGCGCACGCGGTCGCCGAGCACCGCGCCGCCGGTGATCGGGCTCGACGGGTCGACGGCGACGACGGCAACGCGCTGGCCGCGGCCGAGCAGTTCGCCCAGCAGCGCGTTGATCAGCGTCGACTTGCCGGCCCCGGGCGGGCCGGTGATGCCGATGACGTGCGCGCGCCCGAGCTGCGGCGCGATAGCGGCCGTGATGGCGTCGCCGGCCGGCGTGCCGTTCTCGATCGCGCTGATCGCGCGGGCGATCGCCCGTCGTTCGCCGGCGCGCAAGGATGCCAGCAATGGAGGTTCGCGGGCGTTCATGGGTAGCGCTGGCCAGGCGGATGCTCGGAATCGATGGACGGATTCCGCGTCAGCGTCAGACGATCGCCTGCACGTGGCCGAAGCCGAGTTCCTGGCGCAGTCGGCCGCAGATCTCGCCATGCGTGCAGCCGGCCTCGGCCGCCTCGACCACCTTGCTGAAGACGTTGTGCTTCGGGTCGTTGGCGGCGGCTGCCAGCGCATTTAGTGCACGCTCGACCGCGTGCTGCGAACGCTGCGATTTGAATGCCTTAAATGCCGCCAGGTGGGCGCGCATCGCCTCCGGGTCGGGCCGGGCCAGCGCGGCCCGGTCACGCTCGTCCTCGTCAGCCCGATAGGCGTTGACGCCGACGATGGTCCGTTCGCCCGTTTCCACTTTCTGCTGGAAGCGCCTTGCCGATTCACCGATCATCGTCTGCACGCGGCCGGTTTCCACCGCGCGGTACATGCCGCCGGCGTCGTCGATGAGCTTCATCACGCGGACGATTTCCGCTTCCATCTGGTCGGTCAGCTTCTCGAGGTAGAAACTGCCGCCGAGCGGATCGATGACATCGGTCAGCTGCGCCTCCTCGCGCAGGATGTTCTGCGTGTTGATGGCGATGCGTGCGCCGAACTCGGTCGGCGTCGACAGTGCTTCGTCGAAGGCATCGGTATGCAGCGACTGCAGGCCGCCAAAGATGCCGGCCATCGCCTGCACGGCCACGCGGGCAATGTTGTTCAGCGGCTGCTGCCGCGTCAGGTCCACGCCCGAGGTCTGGCCGTGAAACTTGAAGCGCCACGAACGCTCGTCGCGGCCGCCGAGCCGCTCGCGCGCGATGCGCGCCCAGATGCGGCGGCCGGCGCGGAACTTGGCGATCTCCTCGAAGAACGAGATCGAGATGTCGAAGAAGAAAGTGAAGCGGGGCAGGAACGTGTCCGGATTCATGCCGCGCGCGATGCAGTCTTCGGCGTTCTGGATCGCCGTCGAAAGCGTGAAGGCCATCGCTTCAGCCGGGGTGGCGCCGGCCTGCTGCATGTGCTGGCCGACCACCGACATCGGGTTCCACTTCGGCACGAAGCGCGTGCAGAAGTCGATGTGGTCGCCGAGGATACGGCGCGCGCCGGGCAGCGCGATGCGGAAAAACATGTGGTTGGCCACGTAATGGCTCAAATAATCGCTCTGGTTCGAGGTGCCGGTGATCGCCGGCCATGGCGTGCCGCGCTTCTTCGCCGCCGCCAGCATGAAGGCGAGCAGCGTGAAAGGCGACGGATCGTTCATCGCGCATGAGGTGCGGGCAAGGTCGACGCCGGCCAGCGCCTGCTCCATGTGCTCGGCCGAGTTGACCACGGTGCCGCAGGTGCCGAGCAGCTCGAAGGGCGACTCGTCCATGTCGACGCCGCGGAACACCGAGTTGCAGGGAATGAGCGAGATCGCGGTGGCGCCCTGCGCGAGGAGCTCGCGCAGCCGCGCGTTGTAGTCCGCCGGCGTGCCCAGGCCGATCAGCTGCCGCTGCGTCCAGGTCCGGCCGCGGTGCATCGTTGCGTAGATGCCGCGGGTGTACGGATACTGGCCGGGAAAGCCGAGCTCCGAGTCGAAGCGTGCCGGCTCGCGGTCGGTGCCCGTGTACAGCGGTGCAATGGCGATGCCCGAACGGTTGGTCACTGCTTTGTCGGCGCCGATCTGCGCTGCATACTCCTGCTGCCAGCGCGCCTGCGCCTGCGTGCGTGGCACCGCTTGGTCGTCGATAGGCTTGTTCATGAGCGCCTCGTCAGGTGGTGGCGCGGCGGGCGCGGACGGCCTGCGCCAGCTCGCGCACGCTTCCGGCGATCTCGCCCATCGCGGTGCCGGGGTGGAACACGCGCGCCACCCCGGCGTCGAGCAGCATCTGCTCGTCGTTATCGGGCACGATGCCGCCGACGATCACCGCCACGTCATCGAGACCGGCGGCAGCCAGCGCCTGCATCAGCTTCGGCACGATCAGGTGATCGGTGGCCAGCGACGAGATGCCGATCACGTCGACGTCCTCTTCAGTGGCCAGCTTGACCACGGTGGCGATTTCCTGCCACGGCGGCGTGTAGATCACTTCCATGCCGGCGTCGCGCAGGCCGGCGGCGACGATGCGGCTGCCGCGGTCGTGGCCGTCGAAACCGATCTTGGTGATCAGCACTTTCGGTCGGATCTCGTTCATCGGTGCTTTCCGTTCAGGGGTTGCTGCAGCAGGGCGACGAAGCGCCGTGCGATCGTCTTCGGCGAATCGCGGCCGGGCCGGTACCAGGTCTGCGACCAGTTCAGGCTGCCCAGCAGCATCAACCGCAGGGTGCGGCGGTCGGCCGTGCGCGGCAAGGGCAGGTCGGCGATCAACCGTTTGATCAGCGCCTCGTACTGGTCGCGCAGTTCGATCAGTCGCGCATCGGCCGCCGGCACGTCGGCCGGCCGCACGCGGATCACCACCTGCGCGTAGTCGTCGTCCTCGAGGATCGCCTCCAGGTGCGCCACGCACGCCGCCTCGAGCCGTTGCCAGGGATCGGCACGCGCGGCGATGGCCGCCTGCACGCGGGCGCTGATCCGCTGCACGCCCTCGGCGTAGACGGCCGCCAGCAGCTCTTCCTTGGTAGCGAAGTGATAGTAGAGCGACCCCGGAAGCATGCCGACCGCGCGCACGATGTCGCGCACCGAGGCGCCCTGAAAGCCCTGCGTGCGAAACAGTCGCGCCGCCGCGTCGAGGATCTGCGGCAGGCGGTTGTCGGCGCGCGGCGCGCGCAAGGCTGACATCGGTATCAGGGTCGTTCACCAAACGAATGTTTGTTTTTAGCATGGACCATACGGATCGTTCAACTGCCTTACAGGGCGAGTTTGATCAGCGACGAGCACATATGCGGAAATTTCTTGGGCGAATCTGTCGCTGCTGGTTGCAAGCGGGAAGTGAGCGTGTTGCCGTTTTCCCGGCTGCGGCCGGACCGCGGACCGAACCGAGTTCAGGCGAGGGTCGCGACGACCGGCGCGTGATCGCTCGGCTGCTCGCGCCGTCGCGGCTCGACGTCGATCGTGCAGGCGGTGCAGCGCGTCGCCAGCGGTGCGGAGAGCAGGATGTGGTCGATGCGCAGCCCCATTTTTCGGCGGAAGGCCTGCATCCGGTAGTCCCACCACGTGTAGCTGCGCTCAGGCTGCTCGAACAGGCGGAAGCTGTCCTTCAGTCTGAGATCGAGCAGGGCGCGGAAGGCGGCGCGCTCGGGCTCGGAAAACAGCACCTGTCCCTCCCACAGCGCCGGGTCGTGCACGTCGCGCGGCTCGGGGGCGATGTTGAAGTCGCCGGCGAGCAGCACCTGTTCGTGCTGCTTCAGTTCGCCCTGCAGCCAGCTGGTCAGCCGCGCGAGCCAGCGCAGCTTGTACTCGTACTTGTCGGAGCCAACCGCCTGGCCATTGGGAAAGTAGCCGTTGACGATGCGCAGGCCGTCGATGGTCAGTGCGAGCAGCCGTTTCTGTTCGTCGTCGAACTCCGGCAGGTTGACCTGCACGTTGGTCGGCGCGCCGAATGCGGCTTCGCGCAGCAGGATCGCCACGCCGTTGTAGGTCTTCTGACCGGCGAAAACGCTGCAGTAACCGGCCGCTTTCAGGTCAGCGGCCGGAAATCTGTCGTCGGTGAGCTTGGTCTCCGGCAGGCAGACCACGTCGACGGCGTGCTGGCCGAGCCAGTCGAGCAGGTGCGGCAGCCGCACCTTCAGCGAGTTGACGTTCCAGGTGGCGGCCGTCAGCGCCACTGCTCAGCGCTTGGCGGGCGGAGGTGCAGCCGCTTGTTCGGTCGGCGCGGGGGGCGCTCCGGTGGTTTCGCCCTGCGTGGCCGGCGCGGCCTGCGCCTGCTTCGGCGCCGCGACTGACTGCGCCGCCGGCCACTGGTAGTTGGTCGGCAGGATCGAGGACTTCGGATACCCCGCAGCGTCGAGCACCGACGACCAGGCGTCAGGGCTGAAGCCGCTCTGCGTCTGGCCGCCGACGGTCAGGTACGGCAGCCGCAGCCCGCCGCTGATGCGGCGGAATTCGAAGACGTCTTCGGAGGAAACCACGGTGCGCTCGACGAATGGCACGCCGCGCTCGCGCAGCAGTGCCACCGCGGGCGCGCAGGGCTGGCATTCGGGCGCCGTGTACAGCGTGACCGGCGCGCGCTCTATAGCGCGGCGCAGTTCGAACGGCAGCTGCTGCGGCGATTCATCGCGCCGCGGCGGCTGCGGCAGTGTGCGTCCGCCCAGTGCGCGGATGTCCTTTGCTTCGCGCGGCGGCGCATCGCCGTAGTGCACCTTGCCGTTGGCGTCGACCCAGCGGAACTGGGCCAGCGCGGTGCCGGCTGGCGCCGCGGCCAGCACGGCGGCGATGATCGACAGAGCGAGCAGCGGTTTCATGGGGGTCTTGGCGGGTTTCATGCGTTCATTCCGTGATGGTGCAAGAGCGCGTCAATGGTCGGCTTGCGGCCGCGAAAGGCGACAAACGAGTCCATGGCCGGCCGGCTGCCGCCCATCGCCAGCACTTCGTCGAGGAATCTCGCGCCGAGCCGCGCATCGAGCGTGTTTCCGGCTTCCTCGAAGGCCGCGTAGGCATCGGCCGACAGCACCTCGGCCCACTTGTAGCTGTAATAGCCTGAGGCGTAGCCGCCGGCAAAAACATGGGTGAAGCTCCACGGCATGCGGTGGTATTCAGGCGGCTGGATCACCGCGACTTCGCGCCGGACCTGCTGCAACAAGCTGAGCAGGGCGGCGGCGTCGGTGCTGGCCGGATCGAGCGCCGTGTGCGCGAGCATGTCGAACAGGCCGAACTCGACCTGGCGCAGCATGAATAGGCCGCTCTGGAAGTTCTTGGCCGCGATCATCTTGTCGAAAAGCGCGCGCGGCAGCCTCTCACCGGTATCGACGTGCTCGGTCAGCAGCTGCAATGCCTCCCACTCCCAGCAGAAGTTCTCCATGAACTGGCTGGGCAGCTCGACCGCGTCCCATTCGACGCCGCGGATGCCGGAGACCGCCGCCTCGTCGACCCGCGTCAGCAGGTGATGCAGGCCATGGCCGAATTCGTGAAAAAGCGTCAGCACTTCATCGTGCGTAAACAGCGCCGGCTTGCCGCCACTCGGCGGCGAGAAGTTGCAGGTCAGGAAAGATACCGGCGTTTGCAGCCGGCCGGCCACCTGTCGCCGCGCGCGGGCGTCGTCCTGCCAGGCACCACCCTGCTTGTGCTCGCGCGCGTACAGGTCGAGGTAGAACTGGCCGATCAGCTCGCCGGCCGTCGATTCGATGCGGTAGAACTTGACGTCCGTGTGCCACACCGGCGCCCGATCCTCGACGATGGCCACCGAGAACAGCGATTCGATCACCTTGAAGAGGCCGGACAGCACACGCGGCTCGGGGAAATACCGTTTTACTTCCTGCTCCGAATAGGCAAAGCGCGCCTGCCGCAGCTTTTCGCTGGCATAGCTGATGTCCCAGGCCTGCAGATCGCGCAGGCCGAGTTCCTGTTCAGCGAAAGCGGTGAGCTCAGCGAGGTCGCGCTCGGCAAACGGCCTGGCGCGGCGCGCGAGGTCACGCAGGAAGTCAAGAACCTGCTGCGGCGACTCGGCCATCTTCGGCACCAGCGAGTACTCGGCGAAGTCGCGATAGCCGAGCAGCGCGCCCTGCTCGCGGCGCAGCGTCAGCAGCTCGATCAGGTGCTGGGTGTTGTCCCACTCCGGCGGCCCGAACTCGGAGGCGCGGGTCGAGTAGGCGCGGTACAGCCGCTCGCGCAGCGCCCGATCGTCGGCGTACTGCAGGATCGGCAGATAGCTGGGCGCGTGCAGCGTCAGCTTGTAGCCGGACTTGCCGTCGGCCTGCGCTGCCTCGCGATACATCTGCAAGGTGTCTTCCGGCACGCTCGCGAGCTGCGCGGGTTCGTCGAGCAGCAGCTCGAACGCATTGGTCGCGTCGAGCACGTTCTCCGCAAAGCGCGTCGACAGCTGCGACTGCCGTTCACGGATCGAGCGCAGCCGCGCCTTCGATGGCGGCGGCAGCTCGGCGCCGCCGAGCCGGAAGTCACGCAGTTCGTTGTCGATGACCCGTCGCCGCGCGGGCGTCAGGGCGGCGAAATCGTCGCGCGCGGCAATGGCCTTGTACTTGGCATAGAGCGCCTCGTTCTGTGCCAGTTCGGTCCAGAACTGCGTGAGCTTCGGCAGATTGGCGTTGTACTGGCTGCGCAACGCGGGTGTGTCGACCACCGCGTTCATGTGCGCCACCGTGCCCCATGCCCGCCCCAGTCGCTCGGTAGCGTCGTCGAGTGGCTCGACCACGGTGGCCCAGGTCGCCGCCGTGGCGGAATCGGTAACGCGAGTCACCGCGGCGCGGCACTCGCTGAGCAATGCGTCGATTGCCGGCGTGATGTGCGCCGGGCCGACGGCGTCGAATCGTGCCAGCCCGGCAAGATCGAGCAGCGGATTGGTCTTGATATCGAAGGGCATGAACGGTATCGGGTCGAGCCAGCGGGCAAGGTTAGCAGTGCGAACCGCGGCAAGAGCCTACGCTGACCCTGACTGTCGCGGGGTCGACCGTTTGGCCGAACGAATTGCTGAACCCGCTAGCCGGCGGCGCGCGGCCCCAGTGCGACCCGCATCAGGTCGGCGACCGTGCCGGCATTCAGCTTGTCCATGATGTTGGCGCGGTGGGCCTCGACCGTCTTGATCGAAATGCCCAGATCGTCGGCGATCTGCTTGTTTAGCCGGCCGGCCACGATCCGTTCGAGCACCTGCTGTTCGCGCGCGGTCAGCTTGGCCAGCAGGGCGCTGTTCAGCTGCTCGCGCTCGACGCGCGCGGCGTTTTCGCGGGCGTGAGCAAGCATCCGCTCGACCAATGCCTTGAGCGCTGCCTGTTCGAATGGCTTTTCGATGAAGTCGGCGGCGCCTTTCTTCATCGTCGCCACCGCCATCGGCACGTCGCCATGTCCGGTGACGAAGACCACCGGCAGATGCGAGCCGCGTGCCAGCAGTTCCTCCTGCAGCTGCAGCCCGCTCATGCCCGGCATGCGCACATCAAGAATCAGGCAGGCGAACGCCTTCGCGTCGTAGCCTTGCAGGAAGGCTTCGGCGCTGTCGAAAGTCTTCACCCGGTAGGCCGGTTCGAGCAGGAACTGCAGCGAATCGCGCACCGCTTCGTCGTCGTCGACCACGTAGACGAGGCCCAGGGATTGTTCGCGGTCGGGTGTGTTCACGGTTGAGGAAGCTCCAGGCTGTGCCTCGGGTCAGGCAGCGCAGTTTCGTCGATCGCTAGTGGCAGCGTAAAGCGCATCACCGTGCCGCCGGTCGGTTCCGGGTTCAGTTCGACCCGCAGCTGACCGTGATGGAACTCGATGATCGAACGGCAGATATTCAGCCCCATTCCCATGCCGTCGGGCTTGGTGCTGAAGAACGGCGTGAACAGACTGGTCAGGTGCTCGGCGGCGATGCCGGCGCCGCGATCGATCACCGCGAAGTCGGCCCACGCCTCGCCGGCGCGGCGCACCTGCACGTCAATTTGTCGAACGACGGCGCGGTCCATCGCGTCGACCGCGTTCTTGAGCAGGTTCAACAGCACCTGCTCGACCAGGATCGGATCGGCGTCGACCGGCGGCAGGTCCTGCTCGATGTCGGCGACGATGGCGATGCCCTTCTTGGCGGCGTCGATTTCGGCGAAGGCAACCGCGTCATCGACGATGCGCGCCGCCGGCGTCGCCCGTCGCCTGGGTTCGGAGCGTTTGACGAACTCTCGGATGCGCCGAATGATCCCGCCGGCACGTTGGGCCTGCGCCGTCGTCTTGATCAGCGCCGTGTTCAGCTCGTCGGCCGACATGGCGCCTGCGCGCAGCCGCGCCAGAGTGCCCTCGCTGTAGTTGGTGATGGCCGTCAGCGGCTGGTTCAGTTCGTGCGCGAGCGACGAGGCCATCTCGCCGAGCGTCATCAGGCGCGCGGTGAACTGCACCTTGTCCTGCTGCTGGCGGGCGATTTCTTCGGTCGTCTTGCGCAGCGTGATCTCGGTGGCGATCTGCAACTGCGCCGCGTCGCCGCTGAAGTCGCCGCCGCGTGCGGGCCAGCGGATCTCGCGCGCGCGCACATCGAACCATCGATCGGTGGCCGGGTCATGCACTTCGCCGCTGTCGCGGCCGCGCAGTCCGTCCAGCAGGCGGCCATGGCCGGCTGCGCCCGGACCGAAGATTTCCGCGTAGGCGCGATTACCGAAGAGCAGGGCTTGTTGAGCAGCCGGCGCCGCGTCGCCGCCGGCAACCACCGACACGGCGGCGTCGAGCGATTCGAGCACGCGCACGAAGCGTTCATGGGCCGCTGCCAGTTCCGTGCGGATGCGTTTAGCCTCGGTGATGTCGGTGAGCGAAGTCATCCAGCCGATCTGCCGCCCGCCATCGTCGACCAGCGGCGCCACGGTGACGTGCGCCTCGATGCGCTTGCCCTCTGTGGTCTGCATCGACATCTCGACCCCGCTGGTGGGAACCGCGCCGGCCAGAATGCGGCGCAGCGTTTCTTCATTGGCCGCGTTGGCGGCTGGCGCCCAGAAGGGAAACGGCGCGCCGCGGCCGATGAGAGACTCGGGAGCGAACCCGGTCATCTGTGTCAGCGCGCGATTGACGTAGCGGATCACGCCGCCGGGGTCGAGTACCGCCAATCCGGTGGCCTGCGAATTTTCCATGGCTCGGCGCAATGCAGTTTCGGCCAGCAGCGCCCGATCGATGCGATGCAGCCGAGTCGTGTAGCGGGCCAGCACGCCCAGCGCGCCGGCAACGGCCAGCGCAAGCACCACGGCGACCCAGGTCAGCGCATCGGCGGGAAAGATCGCCTGCCGGCGGAAGGCGCTGGCATGCAGGCGCAGATCTTTCGGCAGCGGCGACAGCGTTGTCGTGTAGGCCGGTGCGCCGGCCGGCGGCGCGGCGAGGGTACTGGTGACGATCAGTCGTTCGTCGCGCTCGATCGTGAAGCGGTAGCGCTCGAGTATTTCCGGGGTGACGCCGGTGCGCAGCAGATCGCGCAGCGAGACCAGCGCGACGAGCGTGCTGTGCGGCCGGTCGGCAACGGCGACCGGGATCAACAACGCCACCGGCGCCGCATCGTCGCGCGATTGCTCGAGCGGCGTGTAGCGTGCCAGCGCGGCGGCAGGGGACTCGCGGGCCAGGTTGCGCAGTTCCGGCAGGGTCTGCGCCTCCCAGCTCAGGCCGAACACGTAGTTGCGCACCGGCGGCCACAAGGCGGCGCCTTGCCGGTCGAGGTGCGTCAACGCCATCAGTTCCGGCTTGCTATCGATCAGTTCGCTGCCCAGTATTTCGAAGCGGCGCTGATCAACGGTCCCCGCGCCGATTTCCAAGGCGATGACGGACATCGCTTCGCGGATCAGCACGAGCCGCGCGCTGAGTTGCTGCGCCGTCGAGTCGACATCGCGCTGCAATGCCTCGCGCTGCAGTTGACGGTCTTCGATCAGCATCGCCGCAATCAGCGCTGCCAACAGCGCCGCAACCAGCAAAGTGACGACGAAGGGCAGGTAAGGCCAGGGGCCGAGTCGCCGCGACGGCGCCTCAGCCAGCGCGGCGAAGGTGTCGGACAGCGACCTGGACGGACTTGAATTCAGCGAGGGCAAGGCGGTGCGCCGGCGCGTGAACGCGGCTTTCCTCCAGCGATCGGTCATATTAAGGTCGGTCCTGCTATCAGCGAGCGATGGCCGGTGACCGATTACGCGCGAGGCGTCGTCGTTCTCGTTGGCCGGGGTCGCGTCGTTTGCGGGCTCCGAGCTCGATGGGCTGTATTGCGTTATATGAAATTCAATCGCATTATTTGAAAAATTAAGAAGTGTCGGGTAGATTTCGCGCTTGCGCGGTCCAGCCCACCGATGCCGGGTATCCGAGGCGATGCCGGGCAACCAGAACATTGAAGGAGACAAGCCATGTCCGCAGTCCCGAAACTCCTGGCGGCCAACGACCCTGACCAGTTGGAAACCCAGGAATGGCTCGATGCACTCGAAGTTGTCCTTGAGCGCGAAGGCCCCGAACGTGCGCATTTCCTGCTGGAGCAACTGGTCGAAAAGGCGCGCTTGTCCGGCGCCTACATCCCGTTCTCCGCCAATACGGCATACCTGAACACGATCCCCGCGCACCTGGAAGAACATTCTCCGGGCGACGCGACGCTCGAGGAGCGGATCCGTTCCTATATCCGCTGGAACGCGATGGCGATGGTCGTGCGTGCGAACCGCGGCGAAGGCGATCTTGGCGGCCATATTGCCAGCTACGCGTCGGTCAACACGCTGATGGAAGTGGGCTTCATGCACTTCTGGCGCGCGCCCACGGCGGAGTTCGGCGGCGATCTGATCTACATCCAGGGGCACTCGGCGCCGGGCGTATATGCGCGCGCCTATCTCGAAGGCCGTCTGACAGAAGAGCAACTGTCGAACTTCCGCCGCGACGTCGACGGCAAGGGCGTGACCTCGTATCCGCATCCGAAGCTGATGCCGGACTTCTGGCAGTTTCCGACCGTTTCGATGGGGCTGGGGCCGATCGCTGCCATCTACCAGGCGCGTTTCCTGAAATACCTGCATAACCGCGGCATCGTCGACACCAGCGACCGCAAGGTCTGGTGCTTCTGCGGCGACGGCGAGATGGACGAGCCGGAGTCTCTGGGCGCGATCGGCATGGCCGCGCGCGAAAACCTCGACAACCTGATCTTCGTCATCAACTGCAACCTGCAGCGGCTTGATGGGCCGGTGCGCGGCAACGGCAAGATCATCCAGGAACTCGAAGGCGGCTTTCGCGGTGCCGGCTGGAACGTCATCAAGCTGATCTGGGGTTCGTACTGGGATCCGCTGCTGGCGCGCGACCGTGACGGCGCGTTGCGGCACGTGATGGAAACCACCGTCGACGGCGAGTATCAGAACTTCAAGGCCAATGACGGTGCCTTCGTGCGCAAGCATTTCTTCGGCAAGGATCCGCGGTTGCTCGAGATGGTCTCGCGCATGTCGGACGACGACATCTGGCGCCTGAACCGCGGCGGCCATGACCCGCACAAGATCTATGCGGCTTATGCGGCGGCGACCAAGCAGCAGAAGCAGCCGACCGTGATCCTGGCCAAGACGGTCAAGGGCTTCGGCATGGGCAAGATCGGCGAGGGCAAGAACCCGACACACCAGCTGAAGAAGCTCGACGACGAGGCGGTGCGCGAGTTCCGCGATCGATTCCGCATTCCGGTGCCCGACGACAAGCTGGCAGAGGTGCCCTTTTACAAGCCGGCGCCGAACTCCGACGAGATGAAGTACCTGCTCGAGCGGCGCCATGCGCTCGGTGGCTTCCTGCCGCAGCGTCGCCGCACGGCCGACGAAAAGCTGGCGGTGCCGGGGCTCGATGTGTTCAACGCGATCCTCGAGCCGACCGCAGAGGGTCGCGAGATCTCGACCACGCAGGCATTCGTCCGCTTTCTCACGCAGCTGGTGCGCGACAAGGAACTCGGCAAGCGCGTGGTGCCGATCATCCCCGACGAGGCGCGCACCTTCGGCATGGAGGGCATGTTCCGGCAACTGGGCATCTTCAGCCAGCAGGGACAGCTGTACGAGCCGGTCGACCGTGACCAGGTGATGTACTACCGCGAGGACAAGGCCGGGCAGATCCTCGAGGAAGGGATCAACGAGGCCGGTGGCATGGCCGACTGGATCGCCGCGGCCACTTCGTACTCGACCAATAACCGGGAGATGATTCCCTTCTACATCTTCTATTCGATGTTCGGCTTCCAGCGCATCGGCGACCTGGCCTGGCTGGCCGGCGACATGCAGGCGCGCGGCTTCCTGCTCGGCGCCACCGCCGGCCGCACGACGCTCAATGGCGAGGGGTTGCAGCACCAGGACGGCCACTCGCACATCCTGTCGAGCACGATCCCGAACTGCGTCAGCTACGACCCGACCTTCGCGCACGAGGTTGCGGTGATCCTGCAGGCGGGACTGCAGCGGATGATCGGCGCGCAGGAAAACGTCTGGTACTACGTGACGCTGATGAATGAGAATTACCCGCAACCCGGCCTGAAGAAAGGCCAGGAGGAGGGGATTCTCAAAGGGATTTACCGGCTTCGCGAGGGCCCGGCGGGCAGCGGCATGGGCACCAGCATTCCACGCGTTCAGCTACTTGGCAGCGGCACCATTCTGCGCGAGGCGCTGGCCGCTGCCGAGATTCTGGAAAAAGACTGGGGCATCTCCGGCGACGTGTGGAGCGTGACCAGTTTTACCGAGTTGCGCCGCGAAGGTATGGAGATCGAGCGCTGGAACCTGCTGCATCCGAGTGAAAAGCAGCGCAAGTCCTACGTTGCGCAGCAGCTGGAGCGCACTGCCGGCCCGATCGTCGCGGCCACCGACTACATCAGGTTGTTCGCCGACCAGATCCGTCCTTACCTGCCGAAGGGGCGCGAATATCGCGTGCTCGGCACGGATGGCTTCGGCCGCTCCGATACGCGCGAGAAGCTGCGTGGATTCTTCGAGGTCAATCGACACTTCATCGTGCTGTCGAGCCTGCGCGCGCTGGCCGATGAAGGCCTGGTGCCGATGGCCAAGGTGGCCGAAGCAATCCGCAAGTACGGCATCGATGCTTCCAAGCCGAATCCGATGACGGCCTGAACCCCATTAACGACAAGAACAGCGCGGAGACAACATGGCCCAGATCGAAGTGAAGGTGCCCGACATCGGCGACTTCAAGGATGTCGAAGTCATCGAGGTGCTGGTCAAGGCCGGCGACACGGTGACGAAGGAGCAGTCGCTGATCACCGTGGAGTCCGATAAGGCATCGATGGAGATCCCATCGTCGCACGCCGGCACCGTCAAGGAGATGCGGGCAAAAATCGGCGACAAAGTGTCCGAGGGCAACGTGGTACTGGTGCTCGATGCGGCCGGTGCGGCGGCTGCGCCTGCGCCGGTAGCTGCACCGGCGCCCGCTGCAGCGCCGGCACCCAAAGCCGCCGCCGCTCCCGCGCCGGCGGCGGCCGCGGCCGCTGCGCCTGCCTCCGCCGGGGGCGGACCGCTTGAAGTGAAGGTGCCCGACATCGGCGACTTCAAGGATGTCGAAGTCATCGAGGTGCTGGTCAAGGCCGGCGACACGGTGACGAAGGAGCAGTCGCTGATCACGGTGGAGTCCGACAAAGCGTCGATGGAGATTCCCTCACCGGCCGCCGGTACGGTCACAGAACTGGAAGTGAAGGTCGGCGATAAAGTCTCTGAAGGCGCGTTAATTTTGATTCTGGAAGCGGTAGAAAAGTCCGGCGATCAGGAGAAACCGCCGCCACAGACATCCGAAAAAACAGAGAAAACAGAGAAAACAGAAGAT
>JBFINI010000002.1:0-35580 GCA_041611275.1 Burkholderiaceae bacterium | reverse complement strand
TGTCGGACAAGCTGATCGAGAAGGGCATCAGCGTGAAGTACGCGATCCACCCGGTGGCGGGCCGCATGCCCGGCCACATGAACGTGCTGCTGGCCGAGGCCGAGGTCGATTACGAGCAGGTCTTCGAGATGGAGGACATCAACTCCGAGTTCTCCGATACCGACGTGGTGCTGGTGCTCGGCGCCAACGACGTGGTGAATCCCGCCGCCAAGGATCCGAAATCCCCGATCGCCGGCATGCCGATCCTCGAGGCGCACAAGGCACGGCAGATCATCGTCAACAAGCGCTCGATGGCCGCCGGCTATGCCGGCCTCGACAACGAATTGTTCTACATGGAAAAAACGATGATGGTCTTCGGCGACGCCAAGAAGGTCGTTGAAGACATGGTCAAGGCAGTCGATTGACCGTGCGTTCGCCCTCACGAATCTTTTTCAACTTGGAAATCCGTCGATGATCCGCCGTCACGCCGCCACGCTTGTCTTTTGTCTGCTATTGGCGCCGCTGGCGCACGCTCAGGGCCAGTTGAACGTGATCTGCTCGGTGCAAGCCGACTGGTGCAACCTGATCCAGACGGTGTTCGCCAAGTCAACCGGCGTCAAGGTCAACATCGTGCAGAAAGGTTCGGGCGAGGCACTGGCACAGTTGCTTGCCGAACGCGCCAATCCGAAGACCGACGTGTGGTTCGGCGGCACCGGCGATCCGCACCTGCAGGCGGCCGAGCAGGACCTGACGCAGGAGTACCGCTCGCCGCAGCTGAAGGAACTGCACGACTGGGCGCAGCAGCAGGCGGCGCAGTCCGGCTACCGCACGGTCGGCATCTACTCGGGCCCGCTCGGCTTCGGCTTCAACAACGAACTGCTGGCGCGCAAGAAGCTCGCGGCGCCGAAGTGCTGGTCCGACCTGCTGAAGCCCGACTACAAGGGCGAGATCCAGGTCGCCAATCCGGTCTCCTCCGGCACCGCCTACACGATGGTCGCCACCCTGGTGCAGCTGATGGGCGAGGAAAAAGCCTTCGACTACATGAAGCAGCTGCATAAGAACATCAGCCAGTACACGCGCTCGGGCACGGCGCCGATCAAGAACGCGGCGCGCGGCGAGACGACGGTGTCGATCAGCTTCGTGCACGACGTGCCGACCGAAGCCGCGCAGGGCTTCCCGGTGGCCTACAACACGCCGTGCGAGGGCACCGGCGCCGAGATCGGCTCGATGTCGCTCATCAAGGGCGCGCGCAATATGGACGCCGCGCGCACGTTCTACGACTGGGCGCTGACCGCCGGCGCGCAGCAGTTCGGCGCGGCCTCCAAGCAGTTCCAGCTGCCGTCGAACCGCGGCGCGCAGGTCGACCCGCGTGTGCCCGACTTCCGCAAGATCAAGCTGATCAACTACGACTACGCCAAGTACGGCCGCAGCGCCGAACGCAAGCGGCTGATCGAGCGCTGGGAGCGCGAGGTCAGTGCGCTGCCGCGTTAGCGGCGGAACGTTCGGCGCCGACGCGTGATGGGGCGGGACGTATCGTCGTCCCGCTTCTGGCTGCTCGTCGGGCTGGCGGCGTTCGCGCTCTTGCCCTGGTACGCGCGGCCCGACGATTTCGCGTGGGCCGCGGCGCTGCGCATCTTCACCGACGCGGAAGCCGGCAGCGGCTTGTTGCAGGGAGCGCGCTTCGGCAAGGTTTGGCTGTGGGCGGCGCCGGTTGGGCTGCTTGCCTGCGCTTACGCGCTGCGGTTGCCGCCGGCGCGCCAGTCGACCTGGCTGATGATCGGCGCCGGCAGCGCGCTCGCGGTGCTGGTCGCTTCCGGTTTCGCCATCGGCCTGCGTGGCTGGAATTTCGACTGGGCTGCGCAGCTGTTCGGCGAAATCGGGCTCCGCCAGACCGGCATCGGCCTCGGCGGCACGCTGGTGCTGGTGTCGCTGCTGATGCTATTCGCGATCGGCTTGGCCCGGCGCGGCGCCTTTCGCGGCGACGCTTTCGTCTGCGGCACGGTGATCGGCGCCAGCGCGCTGCTGCTGCTGTTCATCGCGCTGCCGGTCGGCAGGGCCGTGGCGCTGGCCTTCTTCGATGACGGCGCTGCGTTCTCGTTGAGTGCGGCGCTGCAACGGCTCGGCGGCGCGCGCGTGTGGTCGCTCGGCTGCCTGGCCGGCGCGCAGTGCGGCGCGGCCTTCAACACGCTGGTGCTCGGGCTGGCGACCGCAGCGGGAACGACGGCGCTCGGCACGGTGCTGGCCTTGCTCGCCGAACGCGGGCCGCGCCGGCTCGACAAGCCGCTGCGCGTGCTGGCCCTGCTGCCGATCATCACGCCGCCGTTCGTGGTCGGCCTCGGGCTGATCCTCGTCTTCGGCCGCGCCGGACTGTTCAACCAGTTGCTGCAGTGGGCGGCCGGCATCGAGCCGTCGCGCTGGTTCTACGGGTTCTTCGGCGTCTGGCTGGCGCAGATGTTCGCTTTCACGCCGATCGCCTTCCTGATCATGCGCGGCGTCGTGCAGGGGGTGAGCCCGTCGCTCGAAGAGGCGGCGCAGACGCTGCGCGCCGGGCGCGGCGTCGTGTTTGCCACCGTCACGCTGCCTTTGCTCAAGCCCGGACTGGCCAATGCATTCCTGGTCGGCTTCATCGAGAGCATGGCCGATTTCGGCAACCCGATCATTCTCGGCGGCAGCTACGCGGTGCTGTCGACCGAGATCTTCTTCGCCATTGTCGGCGCGCAGCTCGATCCGGGCCGCGCCGGCGCGCTGGCGCTGCTATTGAGCGCGTTTGCGCTCGCCGCCTTCGGCGCGCAGCGCTGGCTGCTCGGCCGTGCGACCTACGTCACCGTCTCCGGCAAGGGAGATACCGGCGCGCCGATGCCGCTGCCCGACACGATTCGCCGCACGGCGCTCGCCATCGGCGGCGCCTGGCTTTCCTTCACCTTCCTGATCTACGTGTTCGCCTTCATCGGCGGCTTCGTCGAGATCTGGGGCCGCGACTACACGCCGACATTGCGCCATTTACGCAGCACCTTCGACATCCAGTGGGGCGAGTTCGGCATCGTCTGGGCCGGCTCGGCGTGGTCGTCGTTCTTCACCACCGTGCGGCTGGCGGCGATCGCAGCGCCGCTGACGGCTGCGCTCGGCCTGCTGATCGCCTTCGTCATCGCGCGCACGCAGTTCCGCGGCCAGTCGGCGTTCGAGTTCTCGGCGCTGCTCGCCTTCGCGATCCCGGGCACCGTGCTTGGCGTGTCCTACGTGCTGGCCTTCAACGTGCCGCCGCTGGAGCTGACCGGAACCGCAGCGATCATCGTGCTGTGTTTCCTGTTCCGCAACCTGCCGGTCGGCGTGCGCGCCGGCGCGGCGGCGTTCAAGCAGCTCGACCGCTCGCTCGACGAGGCATCGCTGATGCTGGGCGCCTCCACCCCGGTGACCCTGCGGCGCATCCTCCTGCCGCTGCTGCGGCCGGCGGTGGTGGCGGCGCTGGTCTACAGCTTCGTACGGGCGATGACCACCGTCTCGGCGGTAATCTTCCTTGTCACCGCCGAGTACCAGCTGGCCACCACCTTCATCATCGGCCGCGTCGGCAACGGCGACTACGGCGTGGCGCTCGCTTACTGCACGGTGCTGATCGTGGTCATGCTCGCCGCCACCGTGCTGATCCAGTGGCTGGTCGGCGAGCGCAGGCTCGGTCGCCGCGGCGTGGCGGTGGCGCCGGCCTGAAGGTGAAGAGGAACGAATGGACCAGGGAATCGAATTCGTCGACGTGACCAAGCGCTTTGTCGCCGATGGTCCGGCCGCCGTCGACCGCGTCTCGGTTGCCGTGCCGGCCGGCACGCTGACGACGATCCTCGGGCCCTCCGGCTGCGGCAAGACCACGCTGCTGCGCATGATCGCCGGCCTCGAACAGCCGACCGCAGGACGCATCGTGGTCGGTGGCCGCGACGTCACCCGGCTCGCGCCGGCCGACCGCAACGTCAGCCTGGTGTTCCAGAGCTACGCGCTGTTTCCGCATCTGAACGTGCTCGACAACGTTGCGTACGGCCTGGTCGTCACCGGCGCACCGAAGGCCAATGCGCACCAGCGCGCCGCGGCTGCGCTCGACGGTGTCGGGCTGTCGGGACTCGGTGCGCGGTGGCCGGCAGAGCTTTCCGGCGGGCAGCAGCAGCGCGTGGCGGTGGCACGCGCGCTGGTGCTCGAGCCGGCCGTGTTGCTGTTCGACGAGCCGCTGTCGAACCTCGATGCGCGGCTGCGCCGCTCGATGCGTGACGAGATCCGCGCCCTGCAGCAGCGGCTGGCGCTGACCGTGGCCTATGTGACGCACGACCAGAGCGAAGCGCTGGCGGTATCCGACCAGATCATCGTGATGAACGCCGGCCGCATCGCGCAGATCGGCACCCCGCGCGCGCTGTACGAAGCGCCGGCCGACGCCTTCGTCGCCGGTTTCCTCGGCGAAGCGATGCTGCTGCCGGGCCGGATCGACGGCGACGGGCAATTGGCGGTCGGCCCGCTGCGGCTGTCGCCCATGACCAGCGCCCGCGGCGATGTCCAGGTGGCGGTCCGCCCGCATGCGTGGCGGATCGCCGAGGCCGGCCACAGTGCGCTGGCCGGGCGGATCACCAAGTCCGCCTACATCGGCGCAGTATGCGAATACGCGGTCGACACGGAGGTCGGCGAGGTGTTCGTCATCGCCGATGCCGCGCCGCGCGTGTGGCCAGCCGGCGCGGCGGTATCGTTGTCGCTGCTCGCCTCCGGCGTCGCGGTGCTGCCGCGCTAAGACAGCGGCACCGCCACTGCCGGCGTCGGCAGATGGGTCCCGCTGCTATGGCAAGCTTGCAGACTGAAGCTGATTGAAATCGGAGCTGGCGATGAATGCCGAAGAGACCCGCGCCGTGCTGAGCATCGCGCTGATGGCTGCCTATGCCGACGGCCACAAGGCCGATGCCGAGCGCGACGAGGTGCGGCGCGTGGCTGAGGCCTTGGGCGCCGAGGCCGCTGAGCTGAACCTGCCGGCGCTCTATCAGGACGTGCTGCTCAAGCGCACCGATACCGCTCGCGCCGCCGCCGTGCTGACCCGCGCCGAGACCCGCCAGCTGGCCTATGAGCTGGCGGTCGGCGTCTGCGATGCGGACGCTTTGCGCAACGAGGCGGAAACACGCTTTCTCGCCCAACTTGGCGCCGCGCTCGGGCTCGATGCGCCGCAGATGGCCGAGCCGGCCGCCTATGCCGATGCGCTGGCGACGATGCCGCTGCACTCCGAGCAATCAGCGGCCGGCGACGGTCCGGTCGTTGCGAGCGCTCCTGGCAACGCCGCCGAGCTGGACAAGATGATCCTGAACACCGCGATCCTGAACGGCGCGCTCGAACTGCTGCCGCAGTCGGTGGCGTCGATGGCCATCATTCCGCTGCAGATGCGCCTGGTGTACCGGATCGGCAAGCAGCATGGCTACGAGCTCGATGGCGGCCACGTCAAGGATTTCCTCGCCACGGTTGGTGTTGGCCTGACCGGGCAGTACATCGAGCAAATCGGCCGCCGGCTGATCGACGGGCTGTTCGGCGCGGTGGCGGGCAAGCTGGCCGGTGGGCTGGCGCGCGGCGCCACCGGGGCGGCGTTCTCGTTCGTCACCACGTATGCACTGGGCAAGGTGGCCTTGCGCTACTACGCTGGCGGCCGCACCATGAGCACGCAGATGCTGAAGGACAGCTTCGCCGCGCTGCTGCAGGAAGCGCGCGGCGTGCAGGGCCGCTTCCAGCCGCAGATCGAGCAGCAGGCGCGCAGCATCGACGTCGATCGGATCCTGCAGCTGGTCCGCGGCAGCTAAGCGCTGACTGAACGCTCACTGAGCGCAGCCCATGGATCGACCGCTTGCCGCCGTGCTGGATACGACTGAGGCCGATCTCGAACGCCGCTTCGCCGGTGTTGCCCGCCTGTATGGTGAGCCGGTGCTGGAGCGGCTGCGTTCGGCGCGAATTGCGGTCGTCGGCATGGGCGGTGTTGGCTCGTGGGCGGCAGAGGCGCTGGCACGAAGCGGCGTCGGCGCCCTGTCGCTGATCGATCTCGATCACATCGCCGAGAGCAACACCAACCGGCAGATCCACGCCCTCGGCGACAGTTACGGCAAGGCCAAGGTGCTGGCGATGGCCGAGCGGATCGCGGCGATCAATCCGGCCTGCCGCGTAATGCCGGTCGAGGCGTTTGTCGACGCTGACAATGCCGCCGGACTGGCTGCCGGGCACGATCTGGTGCTCGATTGCATCGACCAGGTCAGCGCCAAGGCGGCGCTGATCGCGGCATGCCGCCTGCACAGGATCGCGGTGATCACCTGCGGCGCTGCCGGCGGTCGCATCGACCCGACCCGCCTGCGCCACGATGATCTGGCCCGCGCACATGGGGATGCGTTGCTGGCCAAGGTCCGTTACCGCCTGCGCCGGTACCATGGTTTTGCGCGCGAGGTCGCCGGCCGGGTGCGCAAGTTCGGCGTCGGGGCCGTTTACTCCGACGAACCGATCCGCACCCCGCCGGACTGTTCGCCGCAGGCGCGACTGGCCTGTGCCGGCTACGGCTCGACGGTCGCGGTGACCGGTGCGATGGGCTTTACTGCTGCGGCCCTTGCGTTGCAGCAGCTCGCAATCGCCCCGGCGCGCCAAGCTGCGGCTTGACAGTCATCAACCGCCGCGCGGTGGCAGGCGCTTAGCATGTCTGTAACAGAGGCGAAAGCCGCGGAGAGTGCGATGTTCAAGAAGATCCTGTTGCCGACCGACGGTTCGGAACTGTCGGCGAAGGCGATACAGGGCGCAATCAGGATGGCAGGCGAACTCGGCGCGTCGGTGGTCGGGCTGACGGTGGTCGAGCCGTATTCGTACTCGACGCTGTCCGAGTATCGGCCGGAGTCGCTCGAAGCGTTCGAGGCGCGCAATGCGCAGGCCGCCGAGCAGCGCCTGGCGCCGATCGTGCAGGCGGCCAAGGAAGCGAAAGTGGCCTGCGAGGCGGTCACCGTCAAGTCGTTCTCGCCTTATGAGGCGATCATCGATGCCGCCTACGAGCACGGCTGCGATGTGATCTTCATGGCCTCGCACGGGCGGCGGGGCTTGAGCGCGGTGCTGCTGGGCAGCGAAACGCAGAAGGTGCTCACGCACTCGAAGATTCCGATTCTGGTGTATCGCTGATACACCATTCGCGGCGGGTATCGAACCCGCCCTCGGACGGGCCAGCCACCGGGAGGTGCTTGGCCCTCCGTCTTTCTGGTCGACGGGGGCGCCCGCGCCTCAGATCTGCCGCTCGTGGCCTTCCCAGAACGGTGCGCGCATCTCGCGCTTGAGTGTCTTGCCGGCGGCGCTGCGCGGGAAATCCCTCATCAGCAGCACGCGTGCCACGCGCTGATAGCGGGCTGCCACGTGAGTGTTGATCCAGTCGCGCAACTCGTCGGCGCCGATCTGTGCACCGCCGTGCAGGATCACTGCCGCGACCGGCGTTTCACCCCATTTCTCATCGGGGATGCCGAAGACCGCAACCTCGGCGACCGCGGGATGGCGGGCAATGACTTCCTCGACGTCGCGCGGATAGACCTTCATGCCGCCCGAATCGATCATGTCCTTCTTGCGGTCGACCAGATGCAGGTAACCCTCGTCGTCGACAAAGCCCATGTCGCCGGTCAGCAGCCAGCCGTTGCGGATCGCCTTGGCCGTGAGGTCGGGCCGGTTGTGATAGCCGTTCATCAGGATCGGCCCGCGGCCGACGATCTCGCCGATCTCGCCGGTCGGCGCGTCGGTGCCGTCCTCGCGCACGATGCGCAGCGAAAAGAACGGCGGCGGCACGCCGACCGAGCCAGCCTTGCGGACCGAATCCTTGACGTCGAGGATAGTGACGAAGCCTTCGGTCAATCCATAGAGCTCGTAGAAGCGCCCCGGCAGCAGCCGGTTCAATCGCTCCTTCTGTTCCTGGTGCAGTGGCGCGCCGAGCGACAGGATCATCTGCAGCGATTCGAGTTTCTCCGCCGCGAATTCCGGCGCATCGAGCATGGCGACGATCTGCGCCGGCACCATCATCGTGTGCGTCACACGGTGGCGTTCGATCAGCGCGATCGTCTGGGCGGCGTTGAACTGGCGGGCCAGCACATAGTGGGCGCCGAGGTAGAAGCAGGGCATCAACGTCACGTAGGCGCCGTTGAAGACGATCGCGCCGGTGTGCAGCACCACCGATTCCGGCGTCATCCGCCAGGCCGGGCCCATCAGCAGCGCGTACATCGCCCGCACGAAGTGCGAGTGCATGATCCCCTTGGGCATCCCGGTGGTGCCGCTGGTGTACATGATGTTGAACAGATCGTCCTGGGTGACGATCGCCTGCAGCGGCGTGTCGGCGGCCACCGCCCGCAGCTCGGCCAGGCTGAAGCAGCCGGGCTGCGCCTGGTCGACCAGCACGATGCGCCGGCGCAGCGCCTGCGGCAGTTCATCGCGGATCGATTCGACTACCGGCATCATCGAGGCCTGCGTGACCAGCGCCGCCGCCTGCGAGTCGGCCAGCAGGGCCAGTGCTCCCGGGCCCATCAGCAGCGGCGACAACGGCACGTTGGCCGCGCCCAGTGACGGTACGGCGAAGGTCAGCTCGACCAGTTCGCGGCAATTGGCGAGTAAGCTCGCCACCTTGTCGCCGCGGCGGATACCGAGCCCGGCCAGCGCGCGCGCGGTGCGGTTCACACGCTCGGCGAACTGCGCGTAGGAATGGGTGACGTCTTCGAAGGTCAGCGCCGGGGCGGGGCCGCGGTAGCGGGCCTGACGGTTGATCAATGAAGCCAGTTCGAGCATCGCTTTCTCCCTGCCGCATTCCGGATGCCGGAAGTTTGCCTACGGCGCCGATGGTTGCAAGCGCGATCCGGCCGGGTTTGCGCTCGGTCAAGCGCGTCGGGCGGCGGCAGCCGTAACTTTGTCCCGATATCCCCGTTGGAGATTCCCATGAGCCAGGGCGCGGTCAGACACGATGACATCTTCGTCGGCTTCAAGCCGATCGACGACCTGCATCACGAGTTCCAGTCGATCGTCGACGCGCTGAACGACCCGGCCGAGGCCGACTACGGCGAACATCTGCTGGCGCTGCATGAGCACATGCTGCGCCACACGGCGCTCGAAGAGCAGTACATGCTGCAGGAGAAGTTCCCTCACTATCTGTCACACAAGCACGAGCACGACCGCTTCGTCGAGCGGCTGGCCGACATGCGTCGCCGTTTCGACGCCGGCGACGTCGATGGCGTGCGCCATTACGCGCACGAACTGATGGGCTGGTTCGCCGCCCATGCGCAGAACCACGACGCGCCGCTGGCGGCATTCCTGAAGGGCGAATCCGCAGGCTGAACGCCGCCCGCGAGCCCCGCTTCTGGCAAGAAAAAGCCCGGCCGAGGCCGGGCTATTTGTTGCTGCGAGGCGGCTACTTGACCGGCTGCTTCTTGCCGCCGGGATAGTTGTAGACGGTGGTGGCGGCATTCTTCAGTTCGCCGGTATTGTCGAACGCCACCTTGGTCGTCACGCCATCGATCTGGATCTTGGCCAGTTCGGGCAGGTACTTCGCGGGCTCGACCGAATTGGCTTTCTGCATTGCCGCCACCAGGGTCATGACGGCGTCGTAGACATACGGCGCGTAGACCTGGATCGGCTCCTTGAACTTGGCCTCGAAGCGCGTCTTGAAATCCTTGCCCTTCGGCATCTTGTCGAGCGACGCGCCGCCCTCCGCGCAGGCCACGTGATCGCCGATCGCATCACCCGCCAGCTTGGCGATCTCAACCGTGCAGATGCCATCGCCCCCCAGGAACTTGGCGTTGATGCCGAGCTGTTTTATCTGCCGCAGCATCGGACCGGCTTGCGTGTCCATGCCACCGTAGAAGATGACGTCCGCGTTCGCCGCCTTGACGGCGGTCAGGATCGCGTTGAAATCGACCGCTTTGTCATTGGTGAACTGCCGCGTGACGATCTGCGCACCATTGGATTTCGCAACCCGCTCGAACACGTCGGCCACGCCCTGGCCGTAGGCGGAACGATCGTCGATCACCGCGACTTTCTTCGCCTTCAGGTTCTTGGTCGCGTAGTCGGCCATGGCGGCGCCGAGCGCATTGTCATTGGCGAGCAGACGGAAGGCCGTCTTGAAGCCCTGCTGCGTGTACTTGGGATTGGTGGCCGACGGGGTGATCTGCGGAATGCCGGCGTCGAAATAGATCTTCGAAGCCGGAATCGTGGTGCCCGAGTTCAGATGGCCAACGACGCCGTGCACTTTGGCGTCGACCAGTTTCTGCGCCGCGGCGGTGCCCTGCTTGGGATCGGCGGCGTCGTCTTCGCTCAGCAGCTTGAACGTGACCTTCTTACCGCCGATCGTCAGGCCCTTGGCGTTCAGGTCTTCGATCGCCATGATCGCGCCGCGTTCATTGTCCTTGCCGAAATGCGCCTGTCCGCCCGTCAGCGGCGCGACATGGCCGATGCGAACTTCCATCTCCTGGGCATGCACCGTAAACGCGGCCGCGGCCAACAGCGCAGCGAGCGGCGCAGACCGATACAGTCTTTTCATGGTCTCCTCCTTAGTGATCCAGGGCTGGCGGCTGCCGGCCTGGGTCAGACAATCTATCAGGTGGCGCTGCTTTCGGCACCCGTGCGTACCCGCGCTCAAGCGGGAATCCACAACGCCGGCAGGCCCGGCAGCGTCCGGAAGATCCGTGCCAGCGAACCGTCGCTGACCAGCAGCGCTGCCTTTTCAATGTCGGGCGCCAGTGCGCGGTCGCGCTCGACCGAGGGGCAATGCTGGCGCAGCAGCGCGTGCACCTGTTCCAGCGCAGCTGAGCTTTGCAGTGGTCGCAGAAAGTCGATGCCCTGCGCGGCGGCCAGCAATTCGATGCCGAGGATGTGCGCGGTGTTGCGGATCATCGGCTGCAGCCGCCGTGCGGCGAAGGTCGCCATGCTGACGTGATCTTCCTGGTTGGCGCTGGTCGGCAGGCTGTCGACGCTGGCTGGGTGGGCCAGCGATTTGTTCTCGCTGGCCAGTGCGGCGGCGGTCACGTGCGCGATCATGAAGCCGGAGTTCAGGCCGGGCTCGCGCGCGAGGAAGGGCGGCAGCCGCGAGACGCCGGCATCGATCAGCATGGCGATGCGCCGCTCGGCAATGCTGCCTACTTCGGCGATCGCCACCGCCATTGCATCGCAGGCCAGCGCCACCGGTTCGGCGTGGAAGTTGCCGCCGGAAATCAGCATGCCGTCGGGCTCGACGCCGACGACTTCGGCCCCGGTGGCGAACACCAGCGGGTTGTCGGTGACCGCATTGGCCTCGCGCAGCAGCACCAGCGCCGCGTGGCGCAACTGATCGAGGCAGGCGCCGACCACCTGCGGCTGGCAGCGAAGCGAATACGGATCCTGCACGCGGTCATCGCCTTCCAGGTGCGAGCGGCGGATCTCGCTTCCGTCGAGCAGGGCGCGGTAGTACTGGGCGACATCGATCTGCCCCGGCTGGCCGCGCAACTGGTGGATGCGCGGATCGAAGGGGCCGTCGCTGCCGCGCGCGGCGTCCACGGTCAGCGCGCCGATGACCAGCGCCGATTCCAGCACCGGCTCGAAGGCGAGCAGCGCGTGCACCGCCAGCGCGGTCGAAGTCTGGGTGCCATTGATCAGCGCCAGGCCTTCCTTGGCTGAGAGTGTCAGCGGCTCGATGCCGGCGCGCGCCAGCAGCGGCGCCGCGGATGCGCGTTGGCCGTCGACGAGCATCTCGCCTTCGCCGATTAGGGCGAGCGTCATGTGCGCCAGCGGCGCCAGGTCGCCGCAGGCGCCGACCGAGCCCTGGCTCGGCACATAAGGCACAAGGCCGGCGTTGTGCACCTGGGCGAGCATGTCGATGACCACTTGGCGCACACCGGAAAAACCGCGCGCCAGGCTCGCCGCCTTCAGCGCCAGCATCAGCCGCACGACAGCGGGCGACAGCGGCTCGCCGACCCCGACGCTGTGCGAGCGGATCAGGTTCAGTTGCAGTGTGGCCAGATCGGCGGCGCTGATGCGGGTCGAGGCAAGCTTGCCGAAGCCGGTGTTGACGCCATAGACGGGCGCGGCGCCGGCAGCGGCGCTGGCCACTGTCGCCGCGCTGGCGGCGACGCCGGCCTGCGCGGCTGGGTCGATGTCGAGCGGCGTGCCGCCGGCGTGGATCGCCTGCAGATCGTCGAGGGTCAGCGCGCCGGGGCTGATCTTCATCGGCGGATCGGCTCAGCGGCCGACCATCGGCAGCGTCAGCCCCTGCTCGCGGGCGCAGGAAATGGCGTCGTCGTAACCGGCATCGGCGTGGCGCATGACGCCGGTCGCGGGATCGTTCCACAGCACGCGCTCGATGCGTTTGGCCGCAGCGTCGGTGCCGTCGCAGACAATGACGACGCCGGCGTGCTGCGAGTAGCCCATGCCGACGCCACCGCCGTGGTGGAAGCTGACCCAGGTCGCGCCGCTGGCCGTGTTCAGCAGCGCGTTGAGCAACGGCCAGTCGGAAACGGCGTCGGAGCCGTCGCGCATGCTTTCGGTTTCACGATTCGGCGAGGCGACCGAGCCGGAATCCAGATGGTCGCGGCCGATGACGATCGGCGCTTTCAATTCACCCGACTTGACCATCTCGTTGAAGGCCAGTCCGGCGCGATGCCGTTCACCGAGGCCGATCCAGCAGATGCGCGCCGGCAGGCCCTGGAAGGCGATCCGTTCGCCGGCCATGTCGAGCCAGCGGCGCAAATGCGCGTCCTGCGGAAACAGTTCCTTCAGCTTGGCGTCGGTCCTGCGGATGTCCTCCGGGTCGCCTGACAGCGCCACCCAGCGAAACGGTCCCTTGCCGCGGCAGAAGAGCCCCCGGATGTACGCCGGCACGAAGCCGGGAAAGTCGAAAGCATTCTTCACACCCTCGTCGAACGCCACCTGGCGGATGTTGTTGCCGTAGTCGACCGTCGGTACATCCATCGACTGGAAGGCGAGCATCGCCTGCACGTGCACGGCGCAGCTCTTTGCCGCTGCCGTGCGCAGCTGCGCGTGCTGGCGCGGGTCGGCCTGCGCCGACTGCCAGCGCTCGACCGTCCAGCCGGCCGGCAGGTAGCCGTTGACCAGATCGTGGGCCGAGGTCTGGTCGGTGACGAGATCGGGCCGGAGGCCACCGGCCTGCGCGCGCTTGACGAGTTCGGGCAGGACTTCGGCGGCGTTGCCGAGCAGGCCGATCGACACCGCTTTTTTCTCGGCCTTGTACCTGGCGATGCGCGCCAGCGCGTCGTCGAGACCTGACGCCTGCTCGTCCAGATAGCGCGTCTTCAGGCGGAAATCGATACGCGACTGCTGGCACTCGACCACCAGCGACACGGCGCCGGCGAACGTGGCGGCCAACGGCTGCGCGCCGCCCATGCCGCCCAATCCGGCGGTGACGATCCAGCGCCCGGCCAGCGTGCCGCCGTAGTGTTGCCTGGCGGCTTCGGCGAAGGTTTCATAGGTGCCCTGCACGATGCCCTGGCTGCCGATGTAGATCCAGCTGCCCGCCGTCATCTGCCCGTACATCATCAGGCCCTTACGGTCGAGCTCGTCGAAGTGCTCCCAGGTGGCCCACTTCGGCACCAGGTTCGAATTGGCGATCAGCACGCGCGGCGCATCGGCGTGCGTGCGGAAGACGCCGACCGGCTTGCCCGACTGGATCAGCAGCGATTCATCGTCGCGCAGCTCGCGCAGCGAGCGCAGGATCGCCTCGAAGCAATCCCAGTTGCGTGCCGCCTTGCCGATCCCGCCGTAGACGACGAGTTGCTCAGGGTTCTCGGCGACCTCCGGATCGAGGTTGTTCTGGATCATCCGGTAGGCGGCTTCGATCTGCCAGTTGCGGCAGGAGATCTCGGCGCCGCGCGGCGCGCGTACCGGGCGCGAACGGGCCAGTTGCAGGGTGGAAAGGTCGGTCATGGCATGTCTCCGGCGGCGATGGTTGCTCCTGAACAAGCGAACGCTACTTGTCTAGACAAGCCTAGTCAACACCCCCGTCGACGTAGCCGGCAGCCCGTCCCTTGTTTTGACGTTCACTTGTCTAGGCAGGTCTGGACAAGTACGATCGCGGCATGGATTCCGCGCCTGCCGCCACCGCGCCATACCGGCGCGTCAAGTCGTACCTCAGGGATGGGCTGGCCGGCGGCCGCTGGCGCCCGGGCGCGCTGATGCCTTCGGAGGCGGAGCTGGTGGCCCGCTTCGGCGTCAGCCGCATGACCGTGAACCGGGCGCTGCGTGAGCTGCAGGCCGAAGGCCTTATCGATCGCGTGCAGGGCGTGGGCACTTTTGCCGCCGAGCGCAACCGCGTCTCCTCCACGCTCACCATCCGCGATCTGCACGAGGAGATCGAAGCCCGCGGCCATCGCCACCACGCGGCGGTGCATGTGAAGCGCGCGGAGCGCGCCCCGGCCGCGCTGGCGCAGCAGCTCGGGTTGGCCGAAGGCAGCGCGGTGTATCGCACGCTGATCGTTCATCATGACAACGGCATACCACTACAGTGCGAGGACCGCTATGTCAACCCGGCTTGCGCGCCCGATTACCTGAACGTCGATTTCACCCGGACCACGCCGACGCGTTACCTGCTTGAAGTCGCGCCGTTGTGGGAGGCGCAGTACACGATCCAGGCCGGCGTGCCGACGCGGCAGGAGGCGCAAATACTCGATATCGACGGCGACGAACCCTGCCTGATCGTCGTGCGGCGGACACTGAGCCGCGGCGTGCCGATCACGCTGGCGCGGCTGGTTCATCCGGGAACGCGCTACCAGCTCGAAGGGCGGTTCAGCCCGTGAACGCAAGTCGTGTCCACATCGATGCGGTCGCTGCGCAGCCGTGGCGCAACGGCGGCGGCCTGACGCGTGAACTTTTGGTCTGGCCGTCGCCGGAGCACTGGGTCATTCGCATCAGTGTTGCCGACGTCGCGGCCAACGGACCGTTTTCTCGCTTCGCCGCTACGCAGCGCTGGTTCGCGGTGCTCGAAGGCGGCGGGGTCGAGCTGACCGTCGATGGCATCGCGCAGCACGTGCGGCGTGGTGATCCGCCGGCCTGCTTCAGCGGCGAGGCGGCGACCACTTGCCGTCTGCTCGATGGCCCGACGCGTGACCTGAACCTGATGTTGCGCAACGCCACGGGTGGCATGCAGCGCGTCGACGACGGCAGCGCCTGGCGGCCCGAGGCCTCGCAGTGCGGTCTGTTCGCCGCAGTCTCCGGTCGCTGCAGCGCCGACCGTCGATCATTCGACGTCACGGCCGGATCGTTGCTCTGGTTCGCACCGGCCCCTGATGCATTGCTGTTCGTTTCCCGAGAGGGTCGCCGCGAAAGTCCCGGCTGGTGGATCGCAGCGACGCCGCGGGAGTCCGGCCGATGATCACGCTATGGCGCAATGCGCGGCTGGCCACGCTGGCCGGCGATTCAGGCTGGGGCTTGCTCGAAAACGGCGCCCTGCTGGCCGAGGACGGCGTGCTGCATTGGGTCGGCGTCGAGGGCGAGATCCCGCGTGGCCTGGGCATCGACGCGGAGCACGATCTGGACGGACTGCTCGTCACGCCGGGACTGGTCGATTGCCACACGCATCTCGTCTACGGCGGTCAGCGGGCCGGCGAGTTCGAGTTGCGCCTGGGTGGCGCGAGCTACGAAGACATCGCCCGCGCCGGCGGCGGCATCGTCTCGACCGTCGCTGCCACCCGCGCCGCGACCGAGGCGCAGTTGTTCGACAGTGCGCGGGGTCGCGCCCGTGCCTTGATGGCCGAAGGCGTCACCACGCTGGAGATCAAGTCCGGCTACGGACTCGACGCCGAGCATGAGGCGCGCTGTCTGCGCGTGGCGCGCCGGCTCGGCGCCGAGCTGCCGCTGACCGTGCGCACCACTTGCCTTTCGGCGCATGCCTTGCCGCCCGAGTTCGCCGGCCGTGCCGACGAGTACATCGATGCTGCCTGTGGCTGGTTGCCTGACCTGCATGCGCAGGGACTGGTCGACGCCGTCGACGCCTTCTGCGACCGTATCGGCTTCTCGCTCGCCCAGACGCGGCGCGTGTTCGAAGCGGCGCGCGCAATTGGTCTGCCGGTCAAGCTGCACGCCGAGCAGTTGAGCGATCTGGGCGGGGCGCAACTGGCCACCGAGTTCGGCGCCGTGTCGTGCGACCATCTCGAATACCTGAGCGACGCTGGTGTGCGGGCGATGGCCCGGGCCGGCACCGTTGCGGTGTTGCTGCCCGGTGCGTTCTACTTCCTGCGCGAGACGAAGCTGCCGCCGGTGGCTGCGCTGCGCGCGGCCGCTGTGCCGATGGCCGTGGCGACCGATCACAATCCGGGTTCATCACCGACGCTGTCGCCGCTGCTGATGATCAACATGGCCTGCACGCTGTTCCGCCTGACGCCCGAGGAGGCGTTGCGCGGCATGACCGTCAACGGCGCGCGGGCGCTGGGGCTGAGCGATCGCGGCCGCCTGGCCTGCGGGCAGCGGGCCGACTTTGTCGCCTGGCGGCTGGAGCATCCGAACGAGCTTGCCTACTGGTTTGGTTGCAATCCCTGCGCACGCGTCGTGGTCGGCGGTGAGGAGCGCTCGCGATGATCGAAGCGATCTACACGCTGCAGCGCGGCCGCACGCCGCTGCTGCTGAGCCTGCCGCATGTCGGCACCTCGATTCCCGAGCCGATCAAGCCGCAGTTTTTCGCACGAGCGTTGAACGTCGAAGACACCGACTGGCATCTCGATCAGCTCTACGGCTTTGCGCGAGAGCTGGGCGCCAGCGTGATCGTGCCGCGCTATTCGCGCTACGTGATCGATCTGAACCGGCCGCCTGAGAACAGCCCGCTGTATGCCGGCGCCAACAACACGGAGCTTTGTCCGACGCGCTTCTTCAGCGGCGATCCGCTTTACCGTGCAGGCAAGGCGCCGGACGAAGACGAGATCGCGCGGCGACGCGACATCTACTGGCGCCCGTATCACGATGCGCTGGCGGCCGAGCTGGCGCGGCTGAAAGCGCAGCACGGTTATGCACTGCTTTGGGACGGGCACAGCATCAAGTCGGTGTTGCCATGGCTGTTCGAAGGCAAACTGCCCGATCTGAATCTCGGCACCGCCGGCGGCGCCAGTTGTGCACCATCCTTGCGCGCGGAAATGATGCGCGTGCTGGAAAAACAGGCCGACTACACGCAGGTGACTGACGGCCGCTTCAAAGGGGGCTACATCACGCGCCACTACGGCCAGCCGCAAGCCGGCGTGCATGCCGTACAGCTTGAAATGTGCTGGTCGACTTATATGACCGAAGCGGCGCCGTATGAGATCGACCCGCAACGCGCCGCGCGGCTGACGCCGCTGCTGCATTCGCTGCTCGCAACGGCGCTGGCCTGGCGGCCTGATGCCTGAGGTGCGCGCTCAGTTGTTGTGGGCGCCGGCGGCGTGGCTGGCCGACGGCTGGCGCGAGAACGTGCTGCTGCGCATCGACGCGGAGGGTCATTGGGCCGAAATCGAGGTGGGCGTCGCGCCGGCGCCGGCCGCAGCGACGGTGCTCGCCGGACCGCTGCTGCCGGGCCTGGTCGATGCGCACAGTCACGCTTTCCAGCGCGCTTTCGCCGGCCTGGCCGAGCGACGTGAGGCTGATGGCGATGACTTCTGGTCGTGGCGCGATCGCATGTACCGGGTCGCGCTGCGCATTACGCCTGCGCAGCTGCACGCGGTGGCGAGCCAGCTTTACGTCGAACTGCTGATGGGTGGCTACACGCAGGTGTGCGAGTTCCACTATCTGCAGCACGATGTCGATGGCCGGCCTTATGCCGATCCGCTCGAAATGTCGTGGGCGCTGGCCGATGCCGCCGCCGAGGCGGGTCTTGGTTTGACGCTGCTGCCGGTGCTCTACGAGCGTGCTGGCTTTGCGCAGTCCGCACTGCGCGACGATCAGCGGCGCTTCGCGATGGTTGCCGACCAGGTCTGGGCGGCAACGCAGAGCATCGCTGCCGGCGATCGGCCGCTGGTCAACGCCGGGCTGGCGATCCATTCGCTGCGCGCGGCGGCGCCGGAATCGATCGCCGCGCTGCGCGATCACGCCATTGAGTTCGACGGGCCGATCCATATCCACGTGGCGGAACAGACGGCCGAGGTCGAAGGCTGCCTGGTCGCCACCGGCACCCGGCCGGTCGACTGGCTGGCGAAGCACAAGCTGCTCGATGCGCGCTGGCAACTCGTGCACGCCACGCACACCGTTCCGGAAGAGATCGATGCGGTGGCAACCAGCGGCGCCGGCGTGGTCATCTGCCCGAGCACCGAAGCCAACCTGGGCGATGGCCTGTGCGACCTGCGCGGCTGGCTGGACGCGGGCGTGCCGATCAGTATCGGCTCGGACAGCAATGCCACGCGCGATCCTTTGGAAGAACTGCGCTGGCTGGATTATGGCCAGCGCCTGGTGCTGCGCCAACGCAATGTCGCTGCCGCACCGCAGGCTGGCGAGGCATCGACGGCGCAGCGGCTGTTTACGCGTGCGCTTGCCGGCGGCGCCGCCGCGGCAGGGCACAGTCGCTGGGGGCTTGTACCGGGCGCACGCGCTGACGCTCTGGTGGTCGACCTTCAGGATGCGGCGCTGCTCGGCATCCCGGCGCCGCGCCTGCTCGATGCGCTTGTGTTCTGCAGCCCGGGCCGGCCCTGGCGCGACGTGATGGTCGCGGGCCGCTGGGTCGTGCGCAATGGCCGGCACGCGCAGTCGGCGGCGATCGCTTCGCGCTTTACTTCGGCAATGCAGTCAATCTGGGCCGCGGACGGCGATCGCGCTTGACCGGAGGCGGCATGCGCCGGAGGTGCGCCGATCTGCGGCTCAGGCGCTGGGGCTTTTCTTCGGCGTCAACGCAGGAAATTCGGTTGGGAATTCGGTCGGTGCCGAATCGCCCATGACGACTGTATTGCCCTCGCTCCACGGCGCGTCGTGGTAGTCAAAGGTCCGCAGCAGCCGTGGTTTCACCACTTCAAAAAATGGTGAGATGTCGAAGTCGCGTGGCACGTACAGGCTGTGGTGGCGCAGACGCCAGAGTTCGCGCACCTGATCGGCGCGGTTCGGATCGCCATCGTGCTTGCGCGAGATCACCGGCAGGATCGGATAGCGGACCACGCCGAAAGCCTGCGCGATCAGCGTCGAGCAGATCGCGCGCGTCGGATCGCCGCTGCCGAAAGCGATCAGCCGGCGGCGCAGCCGCGCCGGCACCGGAAACGGCAACAGATAGCGGGCCAGGTCAACGACGTTCTTCAGGTCGTACTGGTAACCGAGCCGGTCGATCACGTATTTGATCAGGTGTTCGCGGTCGGTCGGCGTCAGGTTGACCGGGCGGCAGATGCGCATGCGAAAGCCGCTGTAGGACGACAGCGGCAGCGCGCGCACGCCTTCAAGCACGTCGGCTTCGATCAGCGTCGCCGCCTCGCCGTCCACTGGCGGCAGTTCCGGGCGGGCACCGACGTACAGCGCCGCGTGCGACCAGGTCGACTGCGTGAGGTACTTGATCACCGCGCTCATGCGCGTGTTGCCTTCGACCAGCAGCACGTCGCCGGGCGCCAGCGTATCGGCGGCCATCCTCGCGTCAAGGCTGCTGCCACCGGGGGTGCCGATCGGCTTCGAAAGATAGGTGGCGATCGCCCGCCCGACGAACTCGAACACAGTCCTTGTCCCAGGGTCTCAACTGGACCATTCAATGGTATCCCGCAGGCGGGAGGCGCAAGCCGCTGTTTCTCCTAGTACGCACGGTAGAGGCGCGTGATCCCGCGCCCCCGATTCGTCGCCGGCCGGGGCGACATCAACCGCTGCCGCGAGTGAACGCGGCAAGCTCCCAGGTGCCGGTTATCTCGTCCTGGCGCAGGACATAGACGCTGCCGTCGTCGGCGTCGACCTTGAACCAGCGTTGTGTGGGCGCGAACCAGCGATCGACGATTGCCTGAACTGTCAGTCGCCGCTCGCCCAGCCAGAACGCAAGCGGCTCCTGGTCACCGCGATAACCGGCGTAGCACTCGACGCGAAGTGCCATTTGGCGCTTTCCGCCGCATTGGCCCGGGCAATGCAGCCGCCAGGTCGAGGCTTGCGCGCTGCGCTAGCGCAATTGACGCCCTAGGTTGCGCGCCAGATCGCTGACGCAAGCGCCGACAGGCTCCGGTTGAAAATTGCGGCTGGTCGGAACGTGATCGTTCAGCCGGGGCCGAGGCGCCCCGGACCGAGATACGCTGCGGCGATTTGCAGCGGCGCATCTCGTCGGGGTGTGCGACGCCGATCTTGGTCGGCGTCTCCGTACTCAGCGCCCCGGTGGCCGATATTCGACCGCCTTCTTGCCGGCTTTGTCCATGTCTTCCGGCGACAGCAGCACGACAGTCTTTACCGTTGCGCCTCCGCCCTGATTCACGGCGAGAGCGACCGCCGCGGCGGTCACGCTGTCGGGCAGATCGACAATGACGTAGGCGTCGACTTCGCCGAAGGCATAGTAAAAGGCCTCCAGTTTGCCGCCGACTGCTTCGGTCATCTTGGCGATCGCCGCGCGACGCCCGGTGCCGCCTTCACGAGCGACGCCTTTGGCACCTTCCGCCGTATAGCGCGCTTCGAAGAGAAACTTTGCCATTCTGTCCTCCTTGGGTGAGTGCGCCTCGCGATCATGGATTGGGTACGTATAAGCTGCTGACGAGCGCGCGCGAACATGTTGCGCGTTTTTTCCATGGTCGTGGCGCTGCATTGCCATCGCAGCACCCCGCACAAACGCGAGTGAGCTGCACCTGGGTTGCACGTGAGCGGTCTTCCGTTTGCGAAAGGCGGGCTATTCGGCCGCTCTGCCCGGGCCCATACTGACCATGTGTCGCAGCAGGAGACACGAGCGCCAGTCCGGCGGAAAAGGAAAGGAGACAACGATGATTGCGATTACCCGCACCGCATCAATCGCGCCCGGCAGGACTCGGGACGCCATCGCCTTCGGTCACGACGTGGCCAGGTACATCAAGGACAAGCACGGCACAACGCTCGAAGTGCTGATGCCCATCGGCGGCAACCCGGCGCGCATTGCCTGGCACACGCGCTACGAGAGCCTGGCCGAATGGGAAAAGCTGACCGGAAAGCTGTTGGCTGACAAGGAATACATGGCCATGGTCGCCAAGCACGGCGACACGTTCCTGCCTGCTTCCGTGCACGATCACATCTGGCGGACGATTTGAGACTTTTCGCTGCGGTGCACGCTCAGGCAGGCGCAGTCTGAACGCTGTCTGGCACGGCGCTGATCGTGAGCCAGGGCAGTCCAACGGATCAAGGACGGCCGCGAACAACCGACCGCTAGACGGTCCGCCGCTGCCCCATCTCGCGGCGGATCCAGTCGTGCAGGTGGATCATGCCGTCCTCGTGCGGTGAGTGATACGGGCCGGTGTCGTCCTCGCCGGCCAGCCACAGCGCCTTGCGGCCGCGCTGCAGCCGGGTGCAGATGTCAGCGTCCTCGACCGCAGATTCCGCGTACGCAGATTGGTGGGCATCGACGATCTGCCGCTCGAAAGCCTGCACTTCTTCAGGGTAGTAGAACTCGACGATATTGGTGGTGTGCTCGGGCGTGCGCGGGATCAGCGTGCTCACCACCAGCGCGCACGGATACCACTCGATCATCACATTCGGATACAGGATCGACCACACGGTGCCGTACTTCGGCAGCTTGCCGCCGGTATAGGCGAGCACCGCGTCGCGGTACTTGGTGTAGTTGGGCGAGACCTGGCCGCGCAGCTCATCCTTGACGCCGAGGATCTGGTAGCTCCAGCGTTCGCCGAAACCCCATTCGTAGTTGCCGGCGTCGACCCATTTCTGCAGGCCCGGGTGCATCGCCTCGACGTGATAGAGCTCGAGAAAGATCTCGAGGAAGTTCTTCCAGTTAAATGGACACTCGTCGACGATGGCCTTGTCGAAAACGTAGCCGGTGAAGTCATAGTCGGCGGCGAGCGAAAAATCGGCCAGGTCCCTGGCCGGATCGCGCGTGCCGGCGAACAGCAGGCCTTGCCAGTTCTTCAGCGGCGTGGTCGGCAGGGAACACGCGGGTGTGTGATCGAAGTCCGGCGCCCCGAGCAGCTTGCCGTCCAGATCGTAGGTCCAGCGGTGCAACGGGCAGACGATGTTCTGCACGTGGCCGCGGCCTTCGAGCAGCAGGCCCTGGCGATGCCGGCAGACGTTCGACAGCAGGCTGACACCGGCCTCCGAACGCAGCAGCACCTTGCCGTTCTCGGTCCACGGCAGCACGTGATAGTCGCCGGCATTCGGCACCATCAGTTCGTGGCCGACGTAGCCGGGGCCTTTGTCGAACAACAGCAGCATTTCGCGCTCGAACCAGCCGGGGTCGAAGTACCAGGGGATCGGCAGCGGCGCTGTGCGGTCGAGCAGCGCGGCGTCGAGGTTTGAGCGGCGGGAAATGCTGGACTCTGGCGCGTTCATTTGGCGAAAGCCCCCGTGCGACGGGTTGCGCTGGATGCGAGGGAGTCTACTTCCGGCATCTTTATCTTTGCTGAACGAGATCAATCGCGAGATTCTCGACGATCGCTCGTGTAGGCCGGCTTCGGCACTGAGCGGGTGCGCTGAGGGCGGACGCGAGCCGCCGGAGCATCCCGCATAGTGGGTGATCCGGCGCCGGGTTGCGGCTTTTGCGGTTGCGTGTAACCCCTCGAAAGGCTTAACTGGCCGTCATCGCGTCCGAGTGGAGGGCCAGCCATGTGGGGCAACTTCCTGAAAGCGGTCGGCCAGGCGATGGCCGAGCAGATCTCGCAAGCGGCCGAGCAGCAGCAATCGTTGCTCGCCACCCAGCAGGCACAGTTCGTGCACCGGCAGTTCGTTTCCAGCCTGTTCGTTGGCGACGAGGCCAGCGCGGTGGCGCGGTTGCGGGCGCACGTGCAGGGGCTCGATGACGGGCAATACGGCGTGTTCGTGCAGACCGTGCAGATGATGCTCGCCGAGGCGCAGCAGAACCTGGCCCAGGTGCAGTCCAGCGGCGGCGACACGGCTTGGGGCACGTCGTTCGAGGACCGCATGGCGCTCGGCATGGCGCAGATCCAGACCGGCAATTACAGCGCCAGTCAGCAACTGATCCAGCAGGCGCAGCAGGTGGTCGTTGGCCTGTCGCGCACGCTGCAACTGTCGCAGCAGTTTCGCGGCGAAATGCAGCAGGCGGCGCAGGTGCAGCCGGCGGTGGGCCGCCGCGACGCGGGTGAGACAAGTCGCGCGCAGAAACCGCAGAAGAGGCGGGCGGCCCAGCGACAGGGCCGCGGCAAGGCGGTAGTCGCCGGTAGCGCTGACGAGTCCGCGATCAACCGGATGCTCGAAGAACTGATGGAAACCGGGCAGATGCCGGACGGTTTGATGCAGGCGCTGACCCAAGCCAACGATCCGGCGCTGCTCGAGCGGGTGATGCAGAAGCTTAAGGACGCCGGTGCCGACCAGCTCGGCGACCGGCCGCTCGACGATATCGCCGACTACTACCCGGGCGGCGACGGCCTGTACGAGCAGCTTTGGCCGATCGCCACGCAACTGCCGATGCCGTTCGAAGAACTCGATCGGCCGACGCAGTTTCACGTGCTGTTTGCCGAATGCCGGCGGCGGCTGATGGAGGCTTCGGCGGCGCGTAATGCCGGTCGGCTGGACGAGGCCGACGCCGCATTCCGCGAATGCCTCGAGCGCGCCGACCAGATCGAGGTGCCGATCCTCAAGGCCGACGCCTATGAAGGCATCATGACCGTCGCCGAGAAACGCGGCGACCGCGCGCAGGCGCGGCGCTATCTGCAGATGGCCGAACGCGAGCGAACGCGCCAGGCCGAGCGGCGCAGATAATCGCTGCCGGTGGCCGCGGCTACGCAGGATGTCGCCGCGCTGGCGTTGGCGCGCCGCGCGGCAATGCTCGATGCCGACGATGGCCGCTTGCCGCAGGCCGAAGCCGAACTGAGCCGCATTGCGACGCTGCTGGGCAACGCCGAGGCGATGATCGCGCGCCGCGCGCTGGCCGAGACGCTGACCGATCGCGCGCTGGTTCGCCTGCTGGCCAACCGATTCGCCGAAGCGCTGGTCGACTGTGATCGCGCGGTGCAGCTGGCCGAGAACATGCCGCCGCTGCTCAAGCGCAGCGTCGGCTTCAGTGCGCTGGCGCGACGCGCCAAGTTGCGCGCGCGGCCGGGCACTGCGGTGCACGATCTCGACGCTGCCGCGCGCGACATCGAAGCGGCACGAAAACTCGGTGGACAGGACTGGCTGATCGACGAGCTCGACTGCACGCTGGCGCGCGAGCGTGGCCACTGGGCGCGCGTCGCTGAGCTGTCGCCGCGCGTGGGCGCGCGCCTGCAGGCCGAAGGCTTCACCGTGGGCCAGGTGTTCTGCGCGTTGCGCACGGCGCAGGCGCAACTCGAACTGGCGCAGCCCGGGCAGGCGCAGCGCGCGCTCGGCGAGGCGCTGCCGCTGCTGGAAAAGCACGGCCCGCCCGATCAGCTGGGCCGTGCGCTGCTGCTGGCGGCGCGCATCGCCAGCCAGCGCGGCGAACACGAAGCCGCCTGGCGCGATGCCGAGCGCGCGCTCGGCATCGGCGAATCACTGGTCCGCCACTTTCGCGCGCTGGCCGACCAGCACCGCTTCGTGTCCGACAAGCTCGCGCAGTACCAGCAGGCGTTCACAATCGCGCTGGCGCGCGGCGAAGAGACTTGCATCGCGCGGGCCTGGAGCGTGGCCGAACGGGCCAAGGGCTTTTACCTGTGCCAGTTGCTGGCCAATGCCGACGTGCCGCTGTTCGAGGGCATCGATTCGGCGGTGCAGCGTCAAGCGCGCGAGCTCGAAGACCGGCTCGACGAGATCGACGCGCGCCTGGCGCAGCTCGATCCCGGCCTCCAGTTCGAGACGCTGGCCGTTGATCGGCAGCGGGTCCAGGCGCAGCGCGATGCGCTCCTGACCGCGGCGCAACGCGACAACCCGCGCTGGGCTGCGCTGCGCGCGCCGCCGCCACTCGATATCGAGCGCTTGCTGGCTCGCGTCGATGGGCGTTTCGCGCTGTTGTCGCTGTTCCTGATGCCGGATCCGGAAGGCGTCGCGGTGCATTGTTTCTTCAACGAGGGCGCGCGACCGCGACATCGGCGTCTGCGCTTCAGCTGGGAGGACAAGCGGCAGCTCGATGCCTGCCGTGCTGATCTCGAGCAGTACGGTGCCAACGATCCATTCCTGCCGGCGGTGCCGCAGGCGCAGTGCGCGCAACTGTTCGTGCCGGAACTGGTCGCGCAACTGGCGCCGCAGCGGCCGTTGCTGATCAGCGCGCACGGCGTTTTCGCTTCGCTGGCGCTGCCGGCGACCAAGTTGGCTGACGGCCGCCGGCTGATCGAGCATTGCCCTGTGCAACTGGTGCCGACGATGGCGCTGCTGTCGCTGCCGCCACGCTCGCCCGCGGCGCCGGCGCCCAACAGCGAGTCGGTTCTGCTGGTCGGTTGCACACAGGACGGCTTCAGCAGCCCGCCGCTCGACGATGTACCGGCGGAAATCGACGAGCTGGCGCGGCTGTGGCGTGAAAGGCGTATCGACGTGCGCGCCGAACTGCTGCGGCCGAAACAGACGCCGGCAGAGCACACCTGCGCGCCGGAGCATTGGCAACATGCACGCTACGTGCACGTGGCTTGCCATGGCACCTTCGATCCGGCAAGGCCGTTCGACGCCGCGTTGCTGCTCGGCCGCAACAAGCTGCATGCGGCAGAGTTTTTCAACGTGCGCCTGGCGGCCGAGGCGGTCATCCTCAGCGCCTGTGATGTCGGCCGACGGGCCGACGTGCTCGATGGCATTGCGACGGCGTTCGACGAGTGGCTGGGGCTTTATCTGCCGTTGTTGTACGCCGGCGCGTCGGCGCTGGTCGCCAGCCGCTGGGCAGCCAATTCGGCCGAAGCGCGCGTCTTCATGCGCGGCCTGCATGGCGAGCTCGCCAAAGGGGCCGCGCCGATGCTGGCAGCGCGCAGCGCGAGCCTGGCGATGCTCGATCTGCCGGAAGTGTTCTGGGCCAACTGGATCGTGGCCGGCGTGCCGCGCCTTGATGACTGAATCCACATTGCAGCGGAGTCAACGATGCAGAACCTCTTCACCATCGAACTGCCGAAGGACGCCGGCGCGGCTGCCGGCGAGATCCAGCGCCAGCTTGCAGGCTCCGACGGCGTGGCGCGCAGCGGCATGCTGGCATCGCGTTCGCTCGACCCGGTGTCGATCGGCGTCTGGGTGCAGATGGCCGCCAGCGCCGTCGACCTCGGCGAAAAACTCGGCGGCGCGCTGCTGCGGGTCTTCGGCATCGTCAAGGAAAAGAACATCAGGGGCGCGAAACTGAAGCTCGAAGGCATGGAAATCGAGCTCGGCGAGATGTCGGTCGAGGAATTCGAAAAGGTCGTTGCCCGCCTGAAGAAAGCGGCGGGCTGAAGGGCTTGCGTCTGCGCAGCCGCCGATTCAGCCGGCGTAAGCTCGCGCCTTTGGCAGAACCCCTGAGGGCGGGACAGGCGCAACGATGACAGGACAGGGCAGCGACCAGTATCAGGACATCCGCGAAGCGGTGCGTGATCTGTGCACGCAGTTTCCGGACGAGTATTTCCGCAAGATCGACGAGGCGCGCGGTTATCCGGAAGCGTTCGTCGATGCCTTGACCAAGGCCGGCTGGCTGGCGGCGCTGATCCCGGCCGACTACGGCGGCTCCGGCCTCGGACTGGCCGAGGCGTCGGTGATCATGGAAGAGATCAACCGCAACGGCGGTAACTCCGGCGCCTGCCACGGCCAGATGTACAACATGGGCACGCTGCTGCGGCACGGCTCGGAGGAACAGAAACGCAGGTACCTGCCGAAGATTGCCAGCGGCGAACTGCGGCTGCAGTCGATGGCGGTCACGGAACCCACCACCGGCACCGACACCACGCGCATCAAGACGGTGGCGGTGAAGAAGGGCGACCGCTTTGTGGTCAACGGGCAGAAGGTGTGGATCTCGCGCGTGCAGCACTCGGACCTGATGATCCTGCTGGCGCGCACCACGCCGCTCGCGGAGGTCAAACGCAAGAGCGAGGGCATGTCAATCTTCATCGTCGACATCAAGCAGGCCGAGGCCAAGGGGATGAGCGTGCGGCCGATCGCCAACATGGTGAACCACGAGACGAATGAACTGTTCTTCGACAACCTCGAGATCCCGGCCGAGAACCTGATCGGCGAGGAAGGCAAGGGCTTCAAGTACATCCTTGACGGGCTGAACGCCGAACGCACGCTGATCGCCGCCGAGTGCATCGGCGACGGCTACTGGTTCATCGACCGCGCGGCGAAATATGCGTCGGAGCGCAGGGTGTTCGACCGGCCGATCGGCCAGAACCAGGGCGTGGCCTTCCCGATCGCCGAGGCCTACATCGAGGTCGAGGCGGCCAACCTGATGCGCTTCCGTGCCTGCGAGCTGTTCGATTCGCATCAGCCGTGCGGCGCTGAGGCCAACATGGCCAAGCACCTCGCCGCCAAGGCGTCGTGGGAAGCGGCCAACGTCTGCCTGCAGACGCACGGCGGTTTCGGCTTTGCCTGCGAATACGACGTCGAGCGCAAGTTCCGCGAGACTAGGCTGTACCTGGTGGCGCCGATCTCGACCAATCTCGTCTTCTCCTACATCGCCGAGCACGTGCTCGGTTTGCCGCGGAGTTTCTGATGGCTCGGCCGCTTGATGGGCTGACGGTGCTGACGTTGGAGCACGCGGTGGCGGCGCCGTTCGCCACCCGGCAGCTTGCCGATCTCGGCGCGCGGGTGATCAAGATCGAGCGGCCCGGTGACGGCGACTTCGCGCGCAACTATGACCAGCGCGTCAAGGGGCTGGCGTCGTACTTCGTCTGGATCAACCGCTCGAAGGAAAGCCTGACGCTGGATCTCAAGCATGCCGAGGCGCGGGTGATTCTCGACAAGCTGCTGGCCAAGGCTGACGTGCTGGTGCAGAACCTGGCGCCGGGCGCGGCGGCGCGGCTCGGGCTGTCGGCCGAGAAACTGCATCCGACGCTGCCGAAGCTCGTCGTCTGCGACATCTCGGGCTACGGCGCCGATGGACCGTACCGCGACAAGAAGGCCTACGACCTGCTGGTGCAGGCCGAGGCGGGGCTGTTGTCGGTGACCGGTACGCCGGAGCAGGTGGTGCGCGCCGGCATCTCGGTGGCCGACATCGCCGCCGGCATGTATGCGTTCAGCGCGATCCTCGCTGCATTGATCCAGCGCGGCCGTACCGGCGAGGGCAGCCGCATCGACGTGTCGATGCTGGAGGCGCTCGGCGAGTGGATGGGCAACCCGATCTATTACGCCTACGACGGCCAGCCGCAGGCGCCGCGCTCCGGCGCCAGCCACCCGAGTGTGTACCCGTACGGCCCGATGGCCACAGGCGACGGCAAGACGGTGTTGCTCGGTCTGCAGAACGAACGCGAGTGGGTGACCTTCTGCCGCGACGTGCTCAAGCGGTCCGAAGTGGCGACCGATCCACGCTTTGATACCAACTCCAAGCGCAGCGATCATCGCGAGCAACTGAAGGCGCTGATCGAGGAGATCTTCCGCCCGCTGACCGCGGCGCAGGTGATCGAGCGGCTCGATGCGGCCGGCATCGGCAACGCCTCGGTCAACACCATCGCCGAGGTCTGGCGGCATCCGCAATTGGCGGCGCGCAGGCGCTGGGCAGAAGTCGGATCGCCGTCCGGACCGATCACCGTGCTGAAGCCACCGGCAGACAACGACCGCTTCGATTGCCGGATGGACCCGATCCCGGCGCTCGGCGAACACACCGAAGCGATCCTCACCGAACTCGGTTACGGCGCGACCGACATTGCTCGCATGCGCGAAGCCAAGGCGATCTGACGCCGATCTACCGATGCGCGTGCCGCGTTCGCTCCTGTTCGTTCCCGGCGATCGACCCGAGCGGATCGCCAAGGCGCGAGTCAGCGGCGCCGACGCAGTAATCGTCGATCTGGAAGATGCGGTCGCGCCGGCGAACAAGCGCGCTGCACGTGATGCGTTGGCCGGTGCCCTCGATGCGGCGCAGCCTGTCGTGCTGCGGATCAATGGCGCCGATACCGAATGGTTCGATGCTGACGCGCGGCTGGCTGCGCACGCCGGCGTGACGGCCGTGCTGCTGCCGAAGGCAACTACGGTCGATGCGGTGGCTGCCGTGCACGCGAGCAGCGGCGGCAAGCCGGTGCTGGCGCTGGTCGAAACGGCGGCCGGCATGGCCAACCTGGCCGCGCTCGCCGCGGCGCCGGGCATGGCGCGGCTGGTCTTCGGCAGCATTGATTTCCAGCTTGATCTGGATATCGACGACGACGACCAGGCGTTGCTTGCTTTCCGCTCGCAACTGGTGCTCGCCTCGCGGGTGGCCAATCTGCCGGCGCCGGTCGACGGCGTGACCACTGCGCTCGACGATGCCGAGCGCACCGGGCTTGATGCGCGGCGCGCGCGTTCGCTCGGCTTCGGCGGCAAGCTGTGCATCCACCCGCGCCAGGTGGCCATCGTCAACGCGGCGTTCAGCCCGAGCGCCGAGCAACTGTCCTGGGCGCGCCGCGTGGTCGATGCGGCCTCTGCGGCCGATGGCGCCGCCGTGGCGGTCGACGGCAAGATGGTCGACGCGCCAGTGCTGGCTCGCGCCCGCCGGCTGCTCGCCGCGGCGGGCGGCGACTGAAGTTTACGAACCGCGCTGCACGCGGCAGCCCCGCGTGCTTTACAGATCTTTACATCTCGCACATGCGGCAGCAAAGCGTGCTCGGCAGACTGCGTTCATCGGGGAAACACACGGCGGTTGCGCCACCCATCCACGGATCTACAGGAGAACACCGATGAAAGAGCAAACCAAGACTTCTTCCACTTCATATCGTCGCTGGACGCTGGCCGGCATCGCCGCGGCCACGGTTGCCGTGGCCGGAGCCGGCCTGTCTTGGCACGACCATGCAAACGCAAAGGGCTTCGGCTTCGGCGGCCGCCACGGCGGCGGCTGGGAGCAGATGGATCCGGAAGTCATGAGCAAACGCATCGAGGCGATGGTCGCCTATCGACTGGCCGACATCGATGCGACGCCGGAGCAGAAGAGCCGGATCACCGCCATCGTCAAGGGCGCGGCCAACGATCTGTCGTCGCTGCGTGGCCAGGGCCGCGATCTGCGCCGCAAGTCGATGGAGTTGCTGACCGCGCCGACCATTGATCGCGCCCAGCTCGAAGCGCTGCGCGTGCAGCACTCGCAGCTGCGCGAAACGGTCTCCCGCCGCATGCTGCAGGCGATGGCCGACGCTGCCGAAGTGCTGACGCCCGAGCAGCGCGCCAAGGTCGCCGAGCGCATGCAGCGCCGGCACGGCCGCGGCTAGGTCTGTCGAGTCCTCCCCTGGAAGGCCGGCGCGAAGCGAACCTCCCCCCGCTTCGCGTCGGCCCTTCCAACCCGGGCCTGCTCGCGCGGGCCGTTCGCATTCACAATCCCGGCCATGACGCGGCTGCTGATGATCGACGACGACACGCGCCTGTCGGCAATGGTGCGCGAGTACCTGGCGCCGAGCGGCTTTGACGTCGACACGACGGCCGATGCGGCGAGCGGCCTGCGCCGGCTCGACAGCAATGGTGCGCAACTGCTGATCCTCGATCTGATGCTGCCCGATGTCGACGGCCTCGAAGTGTGCCGGCGCATCCGTGCCCGCAACGACGCGCTGGCATCGATGCCGATCCTGATGCTGACCGCGAAGGGCGATCCGCTCGACCGCGTGATCGGCCTTGAACTCGGCGCCGATGACTATCTGCCGAAACCGTTCGAGCCGCGTGAACTGCTCGCACGAGTGCGTGCGCTGCTGCGCCGGGGCGGCGCGCAAGCCGCCGGCGACGAACTGCGCTTCGGCCGTCTGACAATCGATCGCGGTGCGCGTAGCGTGCGCGTTGACGGCGAGCCGCGCGCCTTGACGTCTTACCAGTTCGACCTGTTGCTGGCGCTGGCCGAACGCGCCGGCCGAGTACTGTCGCGCGAGCAACTGATGGACGCCCTGCGCGGACAGGCGATCGAGGCCTTAGATCGCTCGATCGACGTGCACATCGCCCGCATCCGCGCGGCCATTGAGGACGATCCGAAGCAACCGAAGCACGTCATCACCGTCCGCGGCGCCGGTTACGTGTTCGCCCGTCCGCCGGAAGCATGACTCGACTGTGGCAGCGGCTGTGGTGGCGCCTGTGGCTGGCGGTGCTGGCAGCGATCGTGCTGGTGACGCTGGTCTCGTTCGTCATCCTGCGCCTGCTGCTCGACCCCGATCGCCTCGGTCCGGCTGCCGACGCGCTGGCGCAGGAAATCGCCGCCACGCTGCCTGCCGCCGGCGCGCCGCCGGATCGATTGCAGGCCGCGCTCGATCGCTGGCATCGCAGCACCGACGCCGCGATTTCGGTATTTGATGCCGGACGGCAGCGGCTGGCGCACAGTAGCCGGCCGCTGCCTGCGCCGCGCCGGCGCTTCGAGGACAGCCACTGGCTGACGCGCGGATCGCGCGACGAGCCGGACGAAAGGCGCACGGCCGAAGATAAATTCTTTGAACGACCGCCGCAGATCTTTGCGCTGCGGCTCGATGACGGCCGCTGGCTGCTGGTCGGGCGCGACCTGCGGCCGCGGCGGCTGCCCTTCGGCGGCGCGCTGTGGTTTGCGCTGCTGGCGCTGGGAACCGGCCTGGGCGCCTATCCGGTGGTGCGCCGGCTGACGCGGAGAGTCGAGCGCCTGCAGCAGGGCGTCGAGGAGCTGGGCCGCGGCGATCTGGGCGCGCGCGTTCCTGTCGAGGGGCGCGATGAAATCGCGCAGCTTGCCGTCAGCTTCAACACTGCGGCGGCGAGGATCGAGCAGCTCGTGAACTCGCATCGCGCGCTGCTGGCCAACGCGTCGCACGAACTACGTTCGCCGATGGCGCGTGTGCGGCTGGCGCTGGATCTGCTCGACGCCGAGCGCAGCGTTGAGCAGCGCGAAACGCTGAAGGACGAGGTGCGGCGCGACATCGCTGAACTGGACGGTCTGATCGACGAGATCCTGCTCGCCAGCCGGCTCGATGCGCAGGCCGCCGGTGGCATGCCGACTGTGAAGTTCGAGTCGCTCGATCTGACCGCGCTGGTGGCCGAGGAATCCGCGCGCGTCGGCGCAACCCTCGATGCCGAAGCGCTTCAGGTCAGCGGCGATGCGCGACTGCTGCGCCGCCTGGTGCGCAACCTGCTCGAAAATGCGCAACGCTACAGTGAAGGCAATCCGATCGACGTGACCCTGCGCAGCCGCGACGCGCAGATCGAGCTGATGGTCGCCGACCGCGGCCCAGGTGTCGCTGCGGACGAGCGGGCCCGGATCTTCGAGCCGTTTTATCGCGCGCGCGGCGCGGCGGAGTCAGCCGGCGGCGTCGGTCTCGGCCTGGCACTGGTTCAGCGCATCGCGCAGCGGCATGGTGGCGCTGTTCGTTGCGAAGCGCGCGACGGCGGCGGCGCGATCTTTGTCATCAATCTGCCCCGCTCCGGCGTTTCAGCCTAGGCAAGGCCCTCGCGCCGCGCCCGCTCTGCCGCCTGCGCCGGCGGCAGTCCCGCTTCGTACATATCGGACCAGCGAGTGTCGTCAAGCATGTCGTGCGTGCGCATGACGCCCCAGCCGAGCTCGCGGCAGACCTGTGCCAACCATTCGAACAGTGTCATCGCAGCCCCTGATGATCGAACGGCATCATAATTGCGCCGCTAACTCGCTTCAGGAGCAGACAATGGCCGACCGACCCGACGCGCGCGATCCAGAAATGGATGCCAGTGCGCTTTATCGCGAAGAAATCGTCACCGACCGCCGGGTCGGCACGATCCGCATGCTGACGCCGATCACCGCCGATGGCAGCGACGACGGCAAACGGTCAAAGCTGTTCGTCGGCGAGGCGCAGATGCTCACGTCGATGGGCCCGTTGCCGATCAGCTTCGACATCGAGGCGACCACGCTTGCCGATGCGGTCGCCAAGTACGGCGATGCCGCCAAGGAAGGCTTTGAACGCGCGGTGCGCGAACTGCAGGACATGCGCCGCCAGCAGGCATCCTCGATCGTGCTGCCACCGCCGGGGGCCGCCGGCGCGTTCGGGCCGGGTGGCGGCGGCAAGATCCAGATGCCCTGATCGACGCGGCGGACCTGCGGGTCAGGGCTCGCGCGCGTCGAAGGTATTGCACGCCTGCATCGTGCTGCGCGCAAAGCCGGTGCGGAACCAACGCACGCGCTGCTCGGCACTGCCGTGCGTGAACGAATCGGGCACGGCATAACCCTGCGATTGCTTCTGCAACGTGTCGTCGCCGATGGCAGTGGCGGCGCGCAGAGCCTCCTCGAGGTCGCCGGGTTCCAGGATCTGCCGCACGCGATTGGCGTGATGCGCCCAGACGCCGGCAAAGCAGTCGGCCTGCAACTCGACCCGCACGGAGAGCTGGTTGTAATCGCGCGCCGACATGCGAGTCCGCAGCTGGTTTGTTTTTTCCATGATGCCGAGCAGGTTCTGCACGTGGTGACCGACTTCGTGGGCGATCACGTAGGCTTGTGCGAAATCGCCTGGGGCGCGAAAGCGCTCCTGCAGCAGACCGAAGAACGACAGATCGATGTAGACCTTCTGATCGGCCGGGCAGTAAAAAGGGCCCGCTGCTGATTGCCCCATGCCGCAAGCCGTTGGATAAGCCCCCGAAAACAGCACCAGCTTCGGTTCGCGGTAACTGCCGCCGGCATCGCGAAACAGCGCTCGCCAGGTATCTTCGGTGTCGGCCAGTACCACCGAGATGAAGCGACCCATTTCGTCTTCGGGCTTCGGCGCCGGGCCCGCGGGGACCTGCACCTGCGTCGGCGCACCGACGTTGCCGCCGAGCACGCTCATCACGAACCGTGGGTCGATGCCGAGGAAGTACGAGGCCACCAGCGCCAGCACGATGGTGCCGACGCCGAGGCCGCCGCGGCCGATGCGCACGCCACCGGGCATGCGCCGGCCGCTCTGCCCGCGGCGGTCTTCTATGTTGTCGCTTTCGCGACCGTCGGTGCGCATCGCTTCCTCATTGGTCCGGTCCGAGGAAGCGATTCAAACACACCGCAGCGCCTGCCTCCCGCACTCGGACAGGGAAGGCGCGGTCTTCCTAGTAGCGACCCGGCGCGTGCGACCAGCGATGTTCGCGATGAACGCGCCGGTGCTTCCAGTCCTTGGCGCGATGTCCGTAGGCGTACGGATAGACCACCGGATAGATAACCGGCGGCCGCACGATCACACGCGGCGGCGCGTAAACCACCGGCGCCGGCGGGGCGTACACGGGCGCATACACGGGCGCGTAGACGGGCGCGTAGACGGGCGCCGGGACATAGACGGGGGCGGGCGCGTAGATCGGTACCGGCGCATGGATGTGCACCGGAGTGCCGATACGGAATCCGAATTCCGGTGTGTCGACGCGGATCGTCACATTGCCGGAAGCTTGCGCGGCGCTGATCGGCGCAGCAAGAGCCAGTGTGGTCAGGGCGATGGCAGCGAATGCGGCTTTCATTTCGACCTCCTTGGGTAGGTACTCCAAGGAACGCCTCGGCGCGCTTGGCGTGCACAGCGCGAGGGGCCGCGAGTATTGCCAGATGTAAATCCCCGGCGGGCGATCAGCGCTTGGCTGGTGGCGGTTCGGCTGCGCCGTTCTTCGGGCAGGGTTTCTCCGAGAAGGTCGTGCGGCCGTTGATGACGCAGCGGTAGACCTGGCCGGGGTTGAGCAGGACCTCGCCTTTCGCCGGCGCGGCCGGCGGCGCAGATTCAGCCTTCGGTGCCGGCTTCGGTTCGACTTCAACCAGTGGCACGGCGGTGGGATTCTGCCCCTGCGGTCTGAGCGAGTTCCACAGCAGCAGGGCGAGCGCAACCAGCAAAACGGCGACGATCACGCCGGTGAGTACCCGCAGCGTGAGGTCGACGAAGCGATCGCTTCCGGTGAACATGCGACGTTCGGCATTCAATGTGGGGGGAGTTTATCGGCTCCGGATGCCCGACGCCGAAAAAAAGGCCCAGGAGCGATCCCGGGCCTGAACCACCAAGGAGGAGGTGGAGGAGACAACCTGCTGTTGGGCTGCATCAGCGCCGGAGCAACCGTCCGAAAAAGCGATGCGACTCAACCTACAAAATGAAGCGTACCACTGCCAGTTGATACCTCAATGGGTATTCGAGGCGAACGCCTAAAATCGGCCAGATGAAGCCATAGGGTTGATCTGTGTCATCGACGTGTAATCGAGTGTTGCGCCTTTGCATCGTCGCCGCCTTGAGTGTTCACGGGATGGCCGCGGTTGCGCAGTCGTCGGCCGCAGTATTGCGCGCGCAGGGCAGCGCGTTCGCATTCGACGACGGCGACTCGTTCGAGCTTCGTCTGTCGCCGCGGCGGACGGTATCGATCCGGCTGCACGCCATCGATGCGCCCGAACGGGAACAGCCGCACGGCGAGGCTGCCAAGCAGGCGCTGATCGATGCGATCGCCGGCCGGCCGGTGCGCGTCGACTGCTACAAGCGCGACCCGCGCGGCCGCTATATCTGCCGCGCCTGGGCCGGGGCTGACGACCTGCAACTGCGACTGTTGCAGCAGGGCCATGTCTGGCACTTGACGATGTACCTGGACGAGCAGACCGTCGACGAGCGCAGCACCTATGCGCGCGCGCAG
>JBFINI010000001.1:0-40295 GCA_041611275.1 Burkholderiaceae bacterium | reverse complement strand
GCGCGCCGGAACTCTCTCGCGCGCGTGATGCGGACGACTGCGCTGGCGTGGCTCAGCTCTTCTTCGCTGGAGCCTTGGCCGGGGCTTTGGCCGGAGCCTTGGCCGGTGCGGCCCGTGCCGGATCCGCGACCTGCGCCATGTACGAATCCATGACGCCTTCGCCGACGCGCAGCCAGCTCGAAGAGTCGCGCTGGAACGCGGTGTAATGATCGTAGATTTTCTTGAACGACGCGTTCTTGGCGGCGGTTTCGGCGTACAGCGCCAGCGATTCCTTGAGCGCGGCGTCCATCATGTCCTTCGGGAAGGCGCGCAATTGCGTTCCGCCGGCCAGCAAACGACGCAGCGCCGCCGGGTTCAGCGCATCGTACTTGCCCATCATCCACTGGTTGGACGCTTCGCTGGCGACCTTCAGCATCGTCTGATGTTCCTTGGACAGGCTGTCCCAGGCCTTCTTGCCGACCTGCACATGCAGCGAGGGGCCGATTTCCCACCAGCCGGGGTAGTAGAAGAACTTGGCGACCTTGTTGAAGCCGAGCTTCTCGTCGTCGTACGGTCCGACCCATTCGGCCGCATCGATCGTGCCGCGCTCGAGCGACTGGTAGATCTCGCCGCCGGCGATCTGCGTCGGCGTGGCGCCGATCCTGGCCATGACCTGGCCGCCCCAGCCACCGATGCGGAACTTCAGGCCCTTGATGTCGGCCAGGCTCTTGATCTCCTTGCGGAACCAGCCGCCCATCTGGGCGCCGGTGTTGCCGGCGAGGATCGACACCACGCCGCCCGCCTGCGTGAATTCGTTGAACAACTGCTCGCCGCCGCCATGGATCCACCAGGCGTTGTACTGGCGGAAGTTCAGGCCGAACGGAATTGTCGTGCCCAGGGCCCAGGTCGGATCCTTGCCGACGTAGTAATACGGCGCGGTATGCCCGGCCTCGACGGTGCCGTTTTGCACCGCATCGAGCACCTGCAGCCCGGGGACGATCTCGCCGCCGGCGAAGACACGGATGTTGAACTTGCCACCGGACATGTCGCGCACGGCGTTGGCCATGAACTCGGCAGCGCCGTAGATTGTGTCCAGGCTTTTCGGAAAGCTCGAGGCCAGACGCCAGTTGATTGTCTCCTGGGCCCGGGCCACCGTCGGCGCCGCCAGCACGGCGACGGTCGCTGCGCTCGCAGTACCAGCCTTGCGTAGGAATGATCGGCGTTGCATTGTCATTGCTTAAGTCTCCTTGGTGAGGTTGCCGGACGCTGGACAGAAGGTACTCGATTCGACGATCCCGCTGGCGGGCGGCGATTGTAGACGCGAAACCCCCTCTCGTACGTTGGTTCCGGGACGGACGTAAACCCTTAAAGGCCGCAGCCTCAATGTCCGCCGACCGTCATGCCATCAATCAGCACCGAGCCCGAGGTCTTCCCGCCACGGACCAGCCGGTCAGCACCGACGGCGGCCACTCGCCCGAACATGTCGCGCAGGTTGCCGGCGATGGTGATCTCCTCGACCGGGTAGGCGATCTGCCCGCCCTGGACCCAGAACCCGCTGGCGCCACGCGAATAGTCACCCGTGACGTAGTTGATGCCGTGGCCGATCAGTTCGGTGACCAGCAGTCCCGTGCCGAGCTTGCGCAGCATGGCCTCGAAATCGTCGTCCGGCTGCGTCAGCATCGAACGCAGCTCCAGGTTGTAGGCGCCGCCGGCGTTGCCGGTGCTCTTCATGCCGAGCTTGCGCGCCGAGTAGGTCGACAGGAAGTAGCCGCGCAGCACGCCGCCTGCGACCACATCGCGTTGCTCGCCGCGCACGCCCTCCTCATCGAAGGCGCCCGAGCTGATGCCTCGTGGCAGATATGGATCTTCGCGGATCGACACGTGCGCGGGAAACAGCGGCTGATCGAGTGCATCGACGAGGAACGAAGCCTTGCGATACAGCGAACCGCCGCTGGCCGCCTGCACGAAACTGCCAAGCAAGCCGCAGGCCAGTGGCGCCTCGAACAGCACCGGCACCTTGCGCGTGCCCAGTTTGCGCGCCGACAGCCTCGCCAGCGCCCGCCGCGCTGCGTACTCGCCCAGCACCTGCGGGGCAGCGAGTTCCCTGGCCCGCCGCGATGCACTGTACCAGTCGTCGCGCTGCATGCCGCGCCGATCCTGGGCAATCGGTGTGACCGACAGCGAATGACGCGAAAACGGAAAGCCAGCGCAGAAACCGCGCGTGTTGGCGAGCACGAAATGTCCCGATGACGTGTAGACGTTGGCGCCCTCGGAATTGACGATCATTGGACTGATATCGAACGCTGCGCGTTCGGCGGCCTGCGCGATCTCAATCGCCTGCTCGACCTCAAGGTCCCACGGATGAAACAGGTCGAGGTCGCGCGGGGCGTGTTCGAGCGTGTCTTCGTCGGGCAGGCCGGCTGCCGGATCCTCTGCCGTGTAGCGGGCGATGTTGTAGGCGGCCTCGACGGCCTGGCGGACTGCGGCCGGCGCCAGGTCAGAAGTCGAGGCGTTGCCCCGCCGCGTGCCGACATAAACGGTAATGCCCAGGCCCTTGTCGCGCGTGTGCTCGATCGTCTCGACCTGCACCTTGCGTGTGCTGACCGACAGGCCGACTGACTCGCTGACTTCAGCGGCGGCATCGCTGGCGCCGAGTTCGCGGGCGATGGCCAGCGCCTGTTCGGCAGCGCTGCGCAATTGATCGTCCGCCAAAGCGAAAAGTGTGGTCATCGATGCGTCTGGTTATTGGTGCGGCGCAAGGGCCGGACAGCGGGTCGTTATGATAGCCAGCGATGAGCCGTCCCCTCGCCAACCACCTGCCGGACGCCGATCAAGTGATGCCAAACGACGACGGCGAGTCCAGGCCAAGCAAATCGCAGCGCAAGCGTGACATGGCGGCGCTGCAGACGCTCGGCCAGTCGCTGCTGCAGCTGCCGGCGGCAACACTGGCGCGCATTGATATGCCTGAAGCGCTGCGGCAGGCGATTGCCGAGACCGAGCGCATCAGGTCGCACGAAGCGCGGCGCCGGCAGCTGCAGTACATCGGCCGGTTGATGCGCCAGCTGGACGCGGAACCGCTGCGCGCGGCAATCGACAATGCCACCGGCGAATCCAAGCAGGCGGTGGCCCTGATGCACCGCTGCGAACGTTTGCGTGACCGCCTGCTCGATGATGATGACGCCTTGACCGAGGTGCTGGCGGAACTGCCGCGGGCCGACGTGCAGGAACTGCGCGCGGCGATCCGCGCGGCGCGCCGCGAACGCGACGAAGGCCGGCCGCCGAAACAGACTCGACAGTTGTATCGCTGGCTGCACGAGCAACTGACCCAAGCGATGGAGGCCAGGTGAAGGCACGGCGAGCACATGCCGACGAACTGATCGTGGGCCTGGTATCGGTTTCCGATCGCGCGGCGCGCGGCGTCTATGAGGACAAAGGCCTGCCGGGCCTGCGCGACTGGCTGACCACGGCCATGGCCTCGCCGTGGCAGGCGCACGAGCGTCTGATTGCCGACGAATGCGCCGTCATCGAAGCGACGCTGGTCGAGCTCGTTGACGTCGTTGGCTGCGACCTCGTGCTGACCACCGGCGGCACCGGACCGGCGCGGCGCGACGTGACGCCCGAGGCGACGCGAGCGGTGGCCACACGCGAGATGCCGGGCTTCGGCGAGCAGATGCGGCGGATTTCGCTCGAGTTCGTGCCCACCGCCATTTTGTCGCGGCAGATTGCCGTGCTGCGTGAAATCTCCGGCCAGGCAGCGTTGATCATCAACCTGCCGGGCCAGCCGAAGGCGATTGCCGAAACGCTGGCGGGGCTGAAGGATGCCGATGGCCGAACGATCGTGGCAGGCATCTTTGCCGCCGTGCCCTACTGCATCGATCTGATCGGTGGGCCATACATCGAAACGAACGAGTCAGTTATCAAGGGCTTCCGGCCGAAGTCGGCGCAGCGGACAAGATAGCGAGTGCCTCGCTTTCCGCAGCCGTGATCAGCCTACGTGTTGGCATGGGACCGCAGCCGATCGAGGCCCGCTGATGATTGCCGCCTAGGGAGATCGTCTTGCTTGAGTGTGTCGAAGTCTCAACTGGAAGGACCCCCGCCGGCACGGTGATCTGGCTGCACGGGCTCGGCGCCGACGGCTACGACTTCGTTCCGGTGGTCAAGGAACTCGAGTCGCTCGGCGCGCCGGCGGTGCACTATGTGTTCCCTCATGCGCCGATGATGCCGGTGACGATCAACAATGGCTTCGTCATGCGCGCGTGGTACGACATTCGCACGGCGGATCTTGGCCACCGCGAAGATGAAAGCGGCATCCGCGCCTCGCAGACCGCCGTCGAGCAGTTGATCATCCGGGAGATCGAACGCGGCACCATGCGCAGTCGTATCGTCCTGGCTGGCTTCTCGCAGGGCGCGGCGATCGCGTTGCAGACCGGGCTGCGACAGGCCGATCCGCTCGCCGGATTGATTGCGCTGTCCGGATATTTGCCTCTGGCCGACAAATTCGCCGACGAAAGACTCAGCGGCAGTGCCAGCGTACCGATTCTGATGGCGCACGGCACGGAAGATCCGGTGGTGCCGTGCGCGCGCGCCATTCAATCACGCGAGCTGCTGACGTCGCTTGACTATGCGGTCAGCTGGCACGAATACCCGATGCAGCATGCGGTCTGCACAGAGGAGATTGAGGTCATCGCCGGTTTCCTGCGCGATCGACTCGGCTGAGCCACGGGCAGCAAATTCAGCTGCGGCGTCGCGCAACGAGGTTGGGGGCTCCCGCGCCAAGAACGACCACGGTGCGAAGGGCGCCGGCGCCAGCGAATTGGTTGATGAGGAGCAGCTGCGGCATCTGTTGCTGCGCGGCCGGCCGGGTTCAGTCGATCGTTAACCAGCAGCGTGAGGTCGGCCACGGCGACGACAAGTGTGGCGCTTGTATTCACGGATTGTGCTTGCGCAAGGTCCTGCAAGCCGCCGCGGCCGGACCGACAGCGGCCCGAATACCTAGGAAGGTTCGGGCGGCAAGTCGAACAGCAGCAGTTCGGAGGCCTCGGCTGCGCGGATCGACAGCGCGGGCTCGTCGCGGATCCTGACCGCATCGCCCGTGCCAAGCTGCTCGCCGTTGACGGTCAGCGCGCCGCGGACCAGATGCAGGTAGCCGAGGCGACCGGCAGGCAGCCGATGCGACAGCAGTTGCCCGGCCGAAAGCTGGGCCACGTACAGCCGGGCGGCCCGATGGATGCGCACGGAGCCGTCGGCGCCGTTCGGCGAGGCGATCAGGCGCAGCCGGTCCTGTTTTTCGGCGTCGGTGAAGCGTTGTTCCTCGTAGCTTGGCGCGATGCCCATGACGTTCGGCTCGATCCAGATCTGCAGGAAATGCGTCGTCTTGTCCTTCGCATGGTTGTACTCGGAATGGCGCACGCCGCTGCCGGCGCTCATCCGCTGCACGTCGCCGGGCCGTATCACCGAGCCGTTGCCCATGCTGTCGCGATGCGCGAGTTCGCCGTCGAGCACGTAGCTGATGATCTCCATGTCCCGGTGGCCATGGGTGCCGAAGCCGCTGCCGGGCGAAACACGATCCTCATTGATTACGCGCAGTGGACCGAAGCCCATGTGCGCGGGGTCGTGGTAATCAGCAAACGAGAAACTGTGGAAAGACTGCAGCCAGCCGTGATCAACATAGCCGCGGTCGGTACCCTTGCGCAGAGCAATCATCGGACCTCCGGCGTGGTTTGGGGACTCGCCTCGATTGGACAAGCGGCCAGAACGAGTCGTTCACGAATAACTGCAATGGTGACCCAACTTCCAGCCCCACACATCGCTCAAACTTCGAATAACGCATTCAATTCATCTGAACATCGCGGTGGGCTCCGCGCTGACCCTGGATGCGCTGGCGCTGGTCGATGCGATTGCCCGTCGCGGCAGTTTCGCCGGAGCCGCCGACGAACTCGCCCGCGCGCCCGTGACGAACTGATTGCCAAGCGCACCGAGGGCGGTCGAGAACAGGGTGATTCGACGCCGGTCTACGCCGCCTTACGCACCGACACCCGCGGCAAGGCGCTGCGCTGGTGGATAGCCCGTCTTAATGCGGCCGCAGTTCAGGCGGTGCTGCTGACGTGAGTTCGTCGCTCGGTGGCACCGACGAAGCGAACGTGTAGCGATTCTTGCCGGCCTGCTTCGAGCGATACATCGCGGTGTCGGCGCAGCGCAGCAGCGAGTCGAAGTCCTGGCCGTCGGTCGGGAAAACCGCGATGCCAATGCTGGCGCCTGTATGCGTCAGGCGCTGTCCGGTCTCGATGTCTTCGCCAGCGGCGGCGATCAGCTTGTCAGCCACCGCGCGGGCCGCCTCCAGATCGTCAATCTCCGGCAGCACGATGACGAACTCGTCGCCGCCGACGCGGGCGATCAGATCGTACTCGCGCAGCGCCATCGACATGCGCATCGACACCCGGCGCAGCATCGCGTCGCCATAGGCATGTCCGAAAGCATCGTTCACTTCCTTGAAACCATCGAGGTCGAGCACCATCAACGCTGCCAGTCGGTCGCGCCGCATCGCGACCGACAACAGCCGCCGCGCATTCTCGACCAGCAGGCGCCGATTCGGCAGACCGGTGAGCTCGTCATGGTTGGCCTGATGCCAGGCCAGCTCCTCGCGCTGTTTCAACGGCGTGATGTCGGTTAGCACCAGGATCATCGCTTCCGATTCGTCCTCGTTGCCGACCAGGCTGGCGGTCAGCTGCGACCAGACGCTTCGGGTGCCCGAATCAGGCGTCCGCAGCATGGCTTCATGGTTGGCCGATTCGCCGCGCAACGCCGCGGCCCGCGTGATCTCGAGAATCTTGCTCCAGTCCGCCGTCTCGGCGAGCAGATCGGCCACCGGGCGGCCGATCAACCAGGAACGCGATACGCTGAGCATTTGGGCCAATGCGCCGTTGGCATTCTCGATCCGCCCTGAACGGACGAATGCGATGCCTTCCCCGGCGGCGTCGAAGATAACCTGCTGATTACGTAAGGCCACGCCGAGTTCGCGTTCACGGCGTTTCTGCGCCGTGACGTCGGTGCACACGCCCAGCACCGATTCCAATTCGCCCTGGCCGTCGAACGCGGGCACCGCGCTGATGCTGACGTAACGGACCTCGCCGTCGCGAGTCTGATGGATCACTTCGACGTCGAAGACCGCCTTGCCGCGGAACACCGGCATGAACCGGCGCAGGAACAGTCGCTGCGAGAATTCCGGCGCATTGAACGCTGTCACGTGCTGACCCAGCACTTCGCGCGGCTCGTAGCCGTAGATCAGGCGGCAGGCGCGGCCGGAAACCAGCGTGATCTTGCCGGCGCGGTCGCAGGTCCAGATCAGCGATGGCGTGGCGTCGACCAGAGCGCGGTAGCGGCGTTCGCTGGCGATCAGACGGGCCTCGGCTTCGCGTCGCTTGGTGATGTCGACGATCGACATCACGAAGCGAACGGCTCGGCCCTTGGCATCACGCAGCGATTCGCCGCGCGCCTGCACCCAGATGTACTCGCCTTGCGCGGTACGGACGCGGAACTCGCGACTGAACGGCGCCCCTTTCTCAAGGTGCGCCCGTCGCGCCGTCAGCACGCGATCACGATCCTCCGGGTGCAGCGAGTCGGAGAAGCGGTACTCGCGGACAAACGCTGCGCGATCCGTAAAGCCGAGGATCTCGGTGTAACGAACGGAGAAGAAGCGCTCGCCAGTGATGACGTTGGTGTCGGAGACGCCGGCGTCGATCGCATCGAGTGCCAGCCGCAGTTGTTCGCGGCTGTCGTTCAGGTCGGCCAGCACCTGCCCCTGCGCCTTTGCGGCGTGGTCACTGTCGATCTGCAACTGCATGGTTTCGGTGACACCGCCATGCAGCTTGGCGCACGCGTATCCGGCCAACCCGAGAACGGCGACCCAGACCAGCAACACGACATCGCCATTGGGCACCGGCGTGATCAGCAGCACGAAGACCTGGCCTGCGGCCAGGGGAAGTACGCCGGCCAGCCAGACCCGCGGCACCGATCCGAAGGGCAGCAGCATGCTGATGGCCACGATGAGCGTCAGCATGAACTGCGTCAGGAAACCGAAAGGCTCGGCGACGCCGAACAGCAACAGCGCCGCTGCCCAGGCGATGCCTTCGGCGGCCGCAAAACCGGTATAGATCAGTTCGGCGGCGCGCTCACGGCCGCGGCCCCGATTGAGCGCATGCCAACACAGCACGCCGCGTGCCAGCAACAACACGCCGACCACACCGCACCAATAGAACGCTTCCGGAGAGCGGACCTCGCGCCACCAGACCAGCGCAAAAAGCACTGCCAGCAGCACGTTGGCAACCCACGTGTAGCGGCCCAGCTGCATCGACAGCCGAACCAGTTGGGACGCAACTTGGACCTGGTCGCCGCTCACGGTGAAGGGATGGCGCGATTACGGTACTAAAGACGAGGTATTTTCTCCGGATTGACGGTCACTTGCGGCCAACGAACGGATGAATGGTGTAGCTACGTACCGTGGCCGGTTCGCGCCCTCGCCGACCGGACCCCTACACGCCGGCTCGCTCGCGGCTGCGCTCGCAAGCTGGCTTGACGCTCGCGCCCACGGTGGCGTTTGGCTGGTCCGCATCGAAGATCTTGACCCGCCGCGTGAGGTTCCTGGCGCGGCACAGCAAATGCTCGATTCGCTGGCTGCTTTTGGGCTGGTCAGCGACGAGCCGCCCGTTTTCCAGAGCGAACGCAGCGACTTGTATCAGGCTGCACTAGGGCAGTTGCAGAGCGCCAATCAGGCCTATGGCTGCGCTTGCTCCCGATCAGACGTTGCATTGGCGCAACAGCGGCTGGGGTTACCGGCCGAGGTGTACCCCGGAACCTGCCGCAACGGCACCGGCGTCCGCCCCGTCCGGGCGCTACGTGCACGAGTGCCCGACGAAGTCGTTAGTTTTGAAGACCGGGTCTGTGGCCGATATGGGCAACGCCTGTCCGCCCAGGTCGGCGATTTCGTCGTCCGTCGCGCCGATGGACTGTGGGCGTATCAACTCGCCGTTGTCGTCGACGATGCCGAGCAGGGCATCACCGATGTCGTGCGCGGCGCCGATCTGCTGGACAACACACCGCGGCAGATCTGGCTGCAACGGACGCTGTCGCTGCCGACACCGCGCTATCTGCATGTGCCAGTCGTCAAGAACCCGCGCGGCGAGAAGCTTTCAAAGCAGACCGGCGCCGCAGCCCTCGATCTCGACGACGCGCGCGGCGAAATCGAGCGCGTCTGGCAACACCTCGGGTTCGCCGCGCTCGGCGCTGAAGACATCGCCACCTTTCTTCGCCGCGCAGTCGACCTGTGGCGTGAGCGCTGGGCGATTGCATAATGTTCTGCAGGGAGAACGTTGATGGCCGACGACACCGATGTGCCAACGCTGCGCCGAATCTTGAGCCTATGTCGGCGCGTCGCCGTGGTGGGCATTTCTGCCGAATGGCACCGGCCGAGCTATTTCGTCGGCAAGTACCTGCTCGAACATGGCTACACGATGATCCCGGTCAATCCGAAGTACGGCGAAGTGCTCGGCCGCAAGTGCTATCCGAGCGTGACGGCGGCATCGCGCGATGGCGTCGCGATTGATCTGGTTGATTGTTTTCGCCGCAGCGAGGAGCTCGGGCCGCTCGCCGATGAAGCGATTGCCATCGGCGCAAAATGCCTGTGGATGCAGTTGGGCGTTCGCAGTGACACCGCGGCAGCCTCGGCCCGCGCGGCCGGCCTTGACGTGGTCATGGACCGTTGCGTGAAGATCGAGCACGGGCGACTATTCGGCGGCCTGAACTGGGCCGGCGTAAACACCCGCCTGATTTCGTCGCGACGGCCACGACAACTGCCCTACTAGAGCGGTCGTCGGCGCTGAATGGCCGTTCGATCTCCGCCCTGGCCACCAAGTCACGATCACCGATCACGGATTCCCGATGAGCGACCACCCCTTCGGCATTGAAACGCTATGCCTGCACGCTGGCCAGTTGCCCGATCCGGTCACTGGCAGCCGTGCCGCGCCCATCTACCAGACGACGAGTTACGTCTTCGACAGCGCCGATCACGCGGCGAGCCTGTTCAATCTGCAGACCTTTGGCAACGTCTACTCGCGGATCAGCAACCCGACGGTGGCAATGCTTGAGGAGCGGATCGCCGCTCTGGAAAATGGCCGCGCCTGCCTGTGCGTGGCCAGCGGCATGGCCGCTCAGCTCACCGCAATCGAGGCGATCCTCGCCCCCGGCGACCACATCGTCGCTTCCAGCTTGCTCTACGGCGGCACCTATTCGCAGTTCGACGTCACGCTGCGCAAGCGCGGCATCGAGATCACCTTCGTCGACCCCGATCAACCGGAGAACTTCCGCCACGCGCTGCGCGGAAACACCAGGCTGCTTTACGGCGAGACGCTCGGCAACCCAAAGATCAACGTGTTCGACATCGAACCGGTGGCCGCGATCGCGCACGCACACGGCGTGCCGCTGATGGTCGATAACACGATGGCCTCGCCTTACTTGTGCCGGCCGTTCGACTTCGGCGCCGACATCGTCGTTCACTCGGTGACGAAATACCTCGGCGGCCACGGCACGACGCTTGGCGGCGCCGTTGTCGAAAGCGGCAAGTTCGACTGGGGCAATGGCAAGTTCCCCGACATGGTTGCCCCGAGCAAGGGCTATCACGGCGTGAAGTTCTGGGAAACGTTCGGCGACTTTGCCTACACGATGAAGGCACGCATGGAAGTGCTGCGCATCAATGGCGCCGCATTGTCTCCACTGTCCGCATTCCTGCTGCTGCAAGGGGTCGAGACGCTGCACGTGCGCATGGAACGGCATTGCCAGAACGCGCGGCAGGTGGCGCAGTTTCTCGCCAGTCATCCACAGGTGGCGTGGGTCAGTTGGCCGGGGCTCGAGTCGAGTCCTTACTACGCGCTAGCAAGAAAGTACCTTCGCTCGGTCGATGGCGCACCGGGCGCAGCCGGTGTGATGACCTTCGGCATCCAGGGCGGCGCGGCTGCCGGCGAAAAGTTCATCGACGGCGTTCAATTCCTGTCGCACCTGGCCAATATCGGCGATGCGAAGTCGCTGGTGATCCACCCTGCGTCAACCACGCACCGGCAACTTAACGAAGAAGATCAGCTGAAAGCGGGCGTTTCGCCCGACATGATCCGATTGTCAGTCGGCCTCGAGTCGATCGACGACATCCTTTGGGATCTGGATCGGGCGCTGCGCCAGAGCGCCGCCTGAGCCAGTGGCCGACTGCGTCGATTGAAACGGTCGGCCCCTACTGCTTGCGGCCGCCCAGCAGAGCCGCGACTTTGGCCGGCTTCTTGCTCTGCGCGGCGGACGGCGAATCAGTGTCAGGCTTGGCTGAGTCGGCGCTAGTCGCCGCCGGCTCGTACGGCTTGCTGAAGAATTCATCCATCGGCTTGGCGCCGGCACCGGCCGGCGCGTCGCGGCGCTCGCGCGTTCTTTCACCAAGTCCCCGATCGTCACGCCGATCGCGATCGTCGCGACGGGCACCGCGTTCACGTCGTGCCTGCCGCGGCACATCGAGCGGCACGACATCGATCTTGCATTTGATCAACCGCTCGATGCCGGCGACCGCGCGATCCTCGGAGCCGGTAGCGATCATCATCGCCAGCCCCGACAGCCCGGCACGGCCGGTACGGCCGATCCGGTGCACGTAGTCCTCAGGCGCATAGGGCACGTCATAGTTGATCACCGCCGGCAATTCGACGATGTCGAGCCCGCGCGCCGCTACATCGGTAGCCACCAGCACGTCGATTGAACCCTGCTTGAATCCGTCGAGCGCCTTCATCCGCTCGTCCTGCGACTTGTCGCCGTGAATGGCATCAGCGTTGATGCCCTGCTTCTGCAGCTCGCGCGCCAGACGCCTGCAGCCGATCTTGGTGTTGACGAAGACCAGCACCTGCTTCAAGGCGCGGCCGCGCAGCAGTTCGAGCAGGGCGCCGGTCTTTTCCGACTCGTGTACGCGATACAGCTCCTGCTGCACGTTGTCTGCTGTCGCGTTGCGCCGCGCGACTTCGACCAGCACCGCGTCGTGCAGGAAATTGGCGGCGAGCTTCTTAATCTCCTCAGAGAAGGTTGCCGAAAACATCAGGCTCTGCCGTTCCTTCGGCAGCTGATTCAGGATCCGCGAGATATCAGGCAGAAATCCCATGTCGAGCATGCGGTCCGCCTCATCAAGCACGACCGCTTGCACCTGCCCCAACGAGGTGTTCTTCGAGCCCAGGTGGTCGAGCAGTCGACCGGGCGTGGCAACGACGATCTCGACACCAGTGCGCAGCGCCTGCGTCTGCGGATCCATGTCCACGCCGCCATAGACCATCGCGCAGCGCAGCGGCGTGCCGGCGATGTACTTGCGGACGTTGTCGTGTACCTGGTCGGCCAGTTCGCGCGTCGGGGTGAGCACCAGGGCGCGCACCGGATGACGTGCCGGCGACATGCTTGTATTTGCCTGCGGTAGCAGCCGATGGATGATCGGTAATGCAAAGCCGGCCGTCTTGCCGGTGCCAGTCTGCGCCGCGCCCATCACATCGCGCCCGGTCATGACCAGCGGAATGGCCTTGCTCTGGATCGGCGTGGGCGTCGAGTAGCCCATGCTTTTCACGGCCGCGACGATCCGTGGATCGAGGCCGAAGTGATCGAAGTCGTGATAGTCCGACATTCGTTACCGTCGGTACCGCGCGCCGAACGGATCGCGCGTTGGAAAGCTGGTGGGCCCCCCGGGAGTCGAACCCGGCACCAACGGATTATGAGTCCGCTGCTCTAACCAGGCATGAGCTAGAGGCCCGGGCGCTGAATCCGACACCTTGTTCCTGGGCAACCCTACTCGAGAAAGCTCTTCAGCTTGTCCGAGCGGCTGGGGTGGCGCAGCTTACGCAGCGCCTTGGCTTCGATCTGACGGATGCGCTCGCGCGTGACGTCGAACTGCTTGCCGACTTCTTCGAGCGTGTGATCGGTCGACATCTCGATGCCGAAACGCATGCGTAGAACCTTGGCTTCGCGTGGCGTCAGCGAGTCGAGCACGTCTTTGGTCACGCCCGACAGGCTCGAGTACTGCGCTGCATCGGTTGGCGCCACCGTGGTCGTGTCCTCGATGAAATCGCCGAGATGCGAGTCGTCGTCGTCACCGATCGGCGTTTCCATGCTGATCGGCTCCTTGGCGATCTTCATGATCTTGCGGATCTTGTCCTCCGGCATCTCCATCTTCAACGCGAGCGTGGCCGGATCCGGTTCCTGCCCGGTCTCCTGCAGCATCTGCCGGCTGATCCGGTTCATCTTGTTGATCGTCTCGATCATGTGCACCGGGATGCGGATGGTGCGCGCCTGATCAGCGATCGAACGGGTGATCGCCTGGCGGATCCACCAGGTCGCATAGGTGGAGAACTTGTAGCCGCGCCGGTATTCGAACTTGTCTACAGCTTTCATCAGGCCAATGTTGCCTTCCTGGATCAGGTCGAGGAACTGCAGGCCGCGGTTGGTGTACTTCTTGGCGATCGAAATCACCAAGCGCAAGTTGGCCTCGGTCATCTCGCGCTTGGCCTTGCGTGCCTTGGCCTCGCCGGTGGCCATCTGCTTGTAGACCTCGCGCAGATCCCGCAGCGGCAGCACGATGCGTTTTTGCAGATCCGACAGCTTGCCTTGCAGTTCATGTACCGCCGGCAGGTTGCGCAGCAGGACTTCGGAATACGGATGGCCGCCATCGGCCTCCCGCGTCACCCAGCGGGTATTGGTCTCGTTGCCAGGGAAGTGCTTGAGGAACTGCGGCCGCGGCATGCCGCACTTGTTGACCATGATGTCGTAGATCTGCTTCTCGAGGCTGCGCACTTCCTCGACCTGCCGCCGCAGCGAGTCGCATAGCCGCTCAACCATCTTGGCCGTGAAGCGCAGGCCCATCAGTTCGTCGAGGATCCTGGTCTGAGCCTTGACGTAACCGGGCGACTTGTAGCCCTCCTTCTCGAAGGCCACCCGCATCTTGTCGAACAGCTTGCGCACCAGCTCGAATTTCTCGATCGCACGCGCCTTCAGCTGCTCGAGCTGGCCGGCAGTCATGCCGCTGGCGCCGAGATCGGTTGTCTCTTCGCTTTCATCATCTTCGTCGTCGGATGAAGCGGCGCTGGTCGACAGGAAGCCCTCGGTATCGTCGACCAGACCGTCGACAACCTCGTCGATCGGCACCGAGGTGGCGGCGATCCTGTCGCCGTGCTCGAGGATCTCGGCAATCGTCGTCGGACAGGCCGAAATCGCCATCACCATGTGCTTCAGACCGTCTTCGATGCGCTTGGCAATCTCGATTTCGCCTTCGCGCGTCAGCAGTTCGACCGAACCCATTTCGCGCATGTACATCCGCACAGGGTCGGTCGTGCGACCAAATTCAGTGTCGACGTTCGATAGCGCTGCTTCAGCTTCCTCTTCAGCATCCTCTGACGACGTCGCCGAGGGCGCGTTTTCGGTCATCAGCAGCGTTTCGGCGTCGGGCGCTTGGTCGAAGACCTGGATGCCCATGTCCGAAAACGTGCTGATGATCGCGTCGATCGCCTCGGCATCGACCAGGTTATCCGGCAGATGGTCGTTGATCTCCGAATAGGTGAGGAAGCCGCGCTCCTTGCCCAGTTTGATCAGCGCTTTGAGCTTGTTGCGGCGGGCTTCGAAATCTTCCGCCGGACCCGGCGGCATCCGTTTCAGCGCTTCCTGCAGCGCTTTTTCTTTGGCACGACGATCCTTCGCACGCTGCCGCGGGGTCATCTTCTCGACGACCTGAACCGCTTCGTCAACCGTGTCGTCGCCCGCCTCCGGGACCGCGTCGACTCCTTCACTGGGAATCGCTTGCTCTCCAGTCTGCGCCTTCGGCTTACGGCCGGGCTTGCCCTTCACCGGCAGCGGAGAACCTGCCGCGCCCGCCGCGGCCTTCGCTGCCGCAGCCTTGCGCAGTTCGACGATCTCCTCGACGACCTTGGCCCGGCGTGCAACCAGTTTCGAGGCTTCAACCTTTGTCGCCTCTTTCGACGCCTTGGACTTCTTGGCCACGACTTGTCTTGCCGTTCGTTTTGCTGCGATTACCTTGTTAGCCATCCAATCACCTGTTCTGAGATTCTTCGCCTCGGCGGTGTCCTCTCGCCCGTTTTCGGTACTGAGCCGTGGCTCGATCTATCCGCACTCATATTCTTTTCTATATGGGGCCGAATGCGACGCAGCCCAAGAAGATTCGCCTTTGGTGCCGCTTGGCGGGCCGCCGGCAGACCTGCCCGTCCCGAACCCGTAGATTGGCACATTCAAAGAGGCCGGCCGGCGCAGCAAGTCATTGATACGGTGAGAAAACTGGACCAACACTCGCCCGCTCAGCGGAAACACATAAGTGTATCAGCCTGCCCCGAAGCCATCGACTCATTTGGCTGGTTCGCCGCGCTCGGCCTCATTGCCCGTTCCCGCCATCAAGCGCGCCCGACGTTCCGACAGCGCTCGGATCTGCACCAGTGCCTCCGCACTTGCCGGCGCCGAGGCGGTCAACTGCTGCAGTTCGCCATTGATCCGCCGCAACTCAAGCTTGCAAAGCGCGCCCGACAGTTCTGCGCGAACCGTTTCCACATCGGCGTCAGCCTGCAGATCCTGCGTCGCGGCACTTCGGTATTGAGCCGCAAACTCGCTTTCGGCGAGCAGCTCCTGCAGGGCTCCACTGGTGAGTCCCCGGCAGGCCGCTGCCGTTCGCCCGACTTCGAGAACCTGACGGTCGATCGGTTCGCCACTCTCAGGAAACTCATTGCTGATGGTCTGCGCGAACTCGGCAACCAGATCAGGAAACGCCAGCAACCTTTGCAAGATGTGTTGCTTCAGATCGGCAGTCTCGACCGTCGGCCGCGGGGCGCTGTGGCGGCGCGCTTCGGGCAGGCGCCGCCACGGCTTCAAGCCGAAAAGTGACTCGACTTCCGCCGGTGCACTGCGCGCGACTTCCGCCAGTTCACGCAGCAGTTGCAGACGCAGTGCGCCGGCGGGCATGAGCCCAACCAACGGCTTGGCTTCAGCCAGCAGCGCCGCACGTCCCTCGGCCGTCCGCAGATCTTTGCCTTCCGCCAACGAGCGAACGAACCAGCGTGACAGCGGCAGCGCTCGTTCAATTTCAGCGCCAAACGCTTCTGCGCCGTGCGCTTTGATCAGGCTGTCTGGATCTTCGCCCTCGGGCAACAGCACGAAGTCGATCCGGCGGGTATCGGACAGCACCGGCAAAGCCGCCTCGAGTGCTCGCCGCGCCGCCTTGCGGCCCGCGGTATCTCCGTCGAAGGCGAAGATCACATGGTCGGCGAGCCGAAGAAGTTCCGTCACGTGGTGTGACGTCACCGCCGTGCCAAGTGCCGCCACAGATTCCTCGATACCAGCCTGCGAAAGCTGGATGACGTCCAGATACCCCTCGCAGACCACCACCCGCCCCTTGCGCCGAATGGCCTCCTGTCCCTCGAACAGCCCATAAAGCTCTCGTCCTTTATGGAAAAGCGGTGTCTCGGGCGAGTTCAGGTACTTGGGCTCGGCTCCGTCCAGAGCGCGGGCGCCGAAACCAATCACCGCACCCCGGCGATTACGAATCGGAAACATCACCCGACCGCGGAATCGGTCGTAGCGCCTGCCCTCATTGTCGATGACCAGTCCAGCCTCGACCAGTTGCGGATCCGCGTAGTCCTCGAAAACTGCCGCCAGCGCCTTCCATTCATCCGCAGAAAAACCGACCGCGAACCGTGCCGCGGTCGCGCCGGCAACCCCACGACTTTTGAGGTAACGAATGGCAACGTCACTGCCCTTCAGCTGTCGTCGGTAGAAATCAGCGGCGCGTTGCAGCACTTCGGATAGCGCCTGAATCCGACCGGTTACTTGCGCGGCTGCCGCGCTGGCTTCCGGCACAGTCATACCGACCTGCTGCGCCAGTTCGCGCACCACCTCCAAGAAGCCGAGGCCACGATGTTCCATCAGGAAGCCAATGGCCGATCCGTGCGCGCCACAGCCGAAACAGTGAAAGAACTGCTTGGTCGGACTGACCGTGAACGAGGGTGACTTCTCGTTATGAAAAGGACACAGGCCGAGAAAATTCTGCCCGCCCTTCTTCAACTGCACATGACGGCCAACCACGTCGACGATATCGACGCGGGCCAGAAGGTCCTGGATGAACCCTTGCGGGATCACGTTAGCAGTGCTGTCCTGTAGTGACTGTTAGCTCTCAAGCGTTGTGCAGACTGGCAGCGGGTTCAGGTTGGGATCGCGCCTTTCGGTCATCGTCAATGATCAAGCAGCGAGGCGCTTTTTCACCAGCGCTGACACCTGGCCAATATCCGCCTTGCCCGCCAGCCGCGGCTTCAGCACGCTCATCACCTTCCCCATTGCCGTAAGACCGGACGCATCCACCTCCGCGATCGCGGCTTCGATCGCTGCGACGATTTCACCCTCGGTCATTTGCTGCGGCAAGTATTCAGTGAGAACCCCGATCTCTGCAGACTCCTTGGCGACCAGGTCGGCGCGGCCGCCCACTTCGAACTGGGCGATTGCATCCTTGCGCTGCTTGATCAATCTTTCGACGATCGAAAGCACCAGTGCGTCATCTGCCTCGATGCGGCCATCGACCTCGCGCTGCTTGACCGCCGCTAGCAGCATTCTTATTGCGGAAAGCCGATCGGACTGGCGGGCCCGCATCGCCGCCTTCATGTCCTCCGTAATGCGATCCTTCAAGCCCATTGTCGTCTCACCTTGCTCAGCCAAGGTCTACCAACGAAAACGCGCCCGAAGGGCGCGCTTGTGATGAAACTATGCGGCCGCCTCGGCCGACGTATCAGTACATCTTCTTCGGCAACATCTGACTGCGCAGCCGCTTGAAGTGCCTCTTGATGGCGGCGGATTTCTTGCGCTTGCGTTCCGCAGTCGGCTTCTCGTAGAACTCGCGCGCCCGCAATTCGGTCAACAGACCGCTTTTTTCGATGGTGCGCTTGAATCGGCGCAGGGCGACCTCAAAGGGCTCGTTTTCTTTGACTCGAACAGTAGGCATGCAGTTTCCGGGAAAGCCACGCCGGGGCATCCCGGCACCTTGGATAGCCGTGAAATATACCATGTCCAATCCGCCGCTACGGCCGCTGCCCGGGCCGGGCCGGCGTGGCCGCATTCAGCGGACCTGAGTCACGCCTGGCTAGACTGGCGCCGGTGAAACCTGATCCTCCCAAGGGCCGGCGCGCGACGCGCAGCGCTTGGGGAAAAGACCGCTAATTGCCTTCAAATGATTGTTCTCGGTCTGGAAACCTCCTGCGACGAAACGGGCGTCGCGCTGCTCGACAGCAAGCGCGGCATCCTCGCCCAGGCACTGCACTCGCAGGTCGATATGCATCGCGAGTTCGGCGGCGTGGTACCTGAACTGGCTTCACGCGATCACGTCCGCCGCCTGCTGCCGTTGCTGCAAAACGCTTTGGACGAGGCGAGCCTCGGCCTGGCGCAGGTCGATGCCATCGCAGTGACCGCTGGGCCAGGACTGGTCGGCGCGCTTCTCGTCGGCGCCAGCTTTGGCCATGCGCTGGGGTTTGCCCTCAGCCGGCCGGTCGTCGATGTGCACCATCTCGAAGGTCACCTGCTTTCTCCATTGTTGGCGAGCCCGAAGCCCGAGTTCCCCTTCGTTGCATTGCTCGTCTCGGGCGGTCATACCCAACTGATGCAAGTCGACGGATTCGGCGCCTATCGCCTGCTGGGCGAGACCCAGGACGACGCTGCCGGCGAGGCGTTCGACAAGACCGCACAGCTGCTCGGACTGGGCTATCCGGGCGGGCCAGCCGTTTCCCGGCTCGCCGACTTCGGCGCCGCCGGGGCGTTTTCGTTCCCAAGACCTATGTTGCACAGTGGCGACCTGAACTTCAGCTTCAGCGGCCTGAAGACGTCGGTGCTGACCGCCACCCGGCGGATCACAAATCTTTGCGAACAGGTGCGCGCCGACATCGCTCGGGCCTTTGTCGACGCCGTGGTCGACGTCTTGGTGCGCAAGTCGCTCGCCGCCCTGGCTGAAACGGGAATGCGCCGGCTCGTCGTCGCCGGAGGTGTCGGCGCCAACCGGCAGCTGCGCGAGACCCTGGCCGTCGAGGCACAGCGCGCCCGAATTGAACTGTTCTTTCCACCGCCGGAGTTCTGCACCGACAACGGCGCGATGATTGCCATGGCGGGGCTCGCCAAAATGCAGGCGGGCGTCGATGTGGGATCAGTTGGCTATAGCGTGCACCCGCGTTGGAGCCTTGGCGAGGCAGCGCCATAACTTCCAATGCGCGAGGTCAGCCGGGCTTAGCCTTCTCGCCAATGCGGCGTTCCTTTCCTGCGCGCAGGTTGGCGAGGTTTTGCCGATGGCGGGCAATCAGCAGCGCGCACATCGCCAGGACGACAAAGAAAGCAGCTGCATCTCGGGTGCTCCAGTACAGGGCAAGCGGCGAAACAAGGGCCGCCGTCAGCGAGGACAGCGACGAGTAGCGGAAGACAAGCGCCACGATCAGCCAGGTTGCGCAGGCGACAACACCGGCGAAGGGGCTGAAGGCGAGCAGCACGCCGAAAAAGGTCGCCACGCCTTTGCCGCCGCGAAAACTGAAGAACACCGGGTACAAGTGGCCGACGAAAGCCGCCAGCCCCGCCAGCGCGACCCCGGCCTCGCCGACACCCAGAGGTGCCCCGAACGTGCGTACCACTAGAACCGCGACCGCGCCCTTGGCGGCATCGCCCAACAGTGTGATCGCTGCCGCTGTACGGCTGCCAGATCGCAGCACATTCGTCGCGCCAGGATTGCCCGAGCCATAACTGCGAGGGTCAGCCAAACCGAACAGGCGGCTGATAACGACGGCGAAGGACACCGAGCCGAGCAGGTAAGAGCCCGCAATCGCCACCAGCCAGGCCAGCACCTGCACTGACTGCTCCTCAGTCCTTGAGCGCGCAGCTCACCGACACCGCGCCCAGCGCGGCGGTCAGCACGGCTGGCGCGATCTCGATGAGAAATCCTCGCCGGCCGCCGTTGATGAAGATCCTCCCCTGCCGGAGTACCGTGCGCTCGACATATATCGGCATGATCTTGCGCAGTCCGAATGGCGAGGTGCCGCCGACTTGATAGCCGGTGTGTCGCTGTGCCGCGTCGGGCGCGCAGGGTTCAATGCGCTTGCGGGCGATCTGCCGAGCGAGAGTCTTGGTCGACACCTTGCAATCGCCGTGCATCAGCACGATCAACGGCTTGCTCGTCTCGTCGTGCATCACCAGCGTCTTGATGACATCGTGTTCCGGCACGCCTAACGCCTTCGAAGACACTGCGGTGCCGCCATGTTCGACATATTCGTACACATGCTCGACAAACGCGATGTCGTTCCGGCGCAGCCACGCTGTGGCCGGCGTTTCCGAAACCTGCGTGAGCTTTCTCATCGAGCCGCAGTCTAGCCGCGCGGATGATGACGCGCGTGCAGTGCCTGCAGCCGTTCGCGAGCCACGTGCGTGTAGATCTGCGTGGTCGAGATGTCGGCATGGCCGAGCAGCATCTGCACAACACGCAGGTCAGCACCATGGTTCAGCAGATGCGTCGCAAATGCATGGCGCAGACCATGCGGGGACAATGGGGCCCGGATATCGGCGCGCAAGGCGTAGTGCCGGATCAGTTTCCAGAACATCTGCCGCGACATCGCCGCTGCACGCCGCGTAATGAACACCGCATCGGCGCGGCGATTCTTGAGCAGAGCTGGACGAGCGTCCTGAAAATAGCGCTCGAGCCAGGCCCCCGCCTCTTCACCCATCGGCACGATGCGCTCTTTCTGGCCTTTGCCGGTCACCCGTACCAGGCCATCGGCGAGCGAAACTTCGACCAGCCTCAGGCCGACCAGTTCTGAAACTCGCAGGCCGGTCGCATACAGCAGTTCGAGCATTGCGCGGTCACGCAGGCCGAGTTCGGTTTCGACCCTCGGCGCCGCCAGTAGCGCCTCAACCTGCGCTTCGGTCAGCGCCTGCGGGAATTGCCGCGGCGCCTTGGCGCCGGTCAGACGAAGCGTCGGATCTGCACGGATGATTCCTTCTCGCATGGCCCAGCGGTAGAACCGACGTAACGAGGCGAGGCGCCGGTTTGCAGTGCTTGAGCGCGATGCCGCAAAGGTCGCGGCAAAGTACTGTTGCAGATCGGCATCGCTGGCCGCCAGCAGGTCGCGGCCGCCCAGTTGCCCTGCCAACTGCTTGAGATCGCGCCGATACGCGGCCAGCGAGTTTGGCGCCAGGCCATCTTCAAGCCAAAGGGCGTCTATAAACCTGTCGATCAGCGGTGTGGATTCGGACACGAGTCAGGCCAACGGATCGTTTCGCCGGCTTGCTGCCACGGGAAGTCGCGCAGCTGGCGTGCCATCTAAATGACGAAGCCCGGACGATGCCGGGCTTCGCGCCGAGGCGGGGCGTGCACGTTCAGCCGCCCAGCATGCCCTTCTTTAGATCCTCATCGACGGGCTTTTCGCCGAGCCAAACGCGCAGCACCGCCTCGAAGAAATCCTCGCCTGGAATGGCTGAACCACGCGGTTGGCCGTTGACGACGATTCGCGTACCCGCTTCCGGCGTGAACTCGAAGTTAATTTGATCGCCCTTTTTCGCTTCGCCGACCGCTTTCAGGTTAGCGTTCAGTGTTTCGATCTGCGCCTTGAAGCCGGCAAACTGTTGTTCGCTGAGATTTGCCTTCAGGCCATCGTTGAGCGCCGAGGCGAAGGTGTCGGCACCGACATCGCGCAACATGCCGATGGCAACCCGCCGCGGACCCTTTTGGCTGAGGATTGTCGCGGCCGACTTCGCCTTCTGCGGAACATACAGTCCAGCTGCGTAAACCTTGAAGAAGAACCGTGTCCTGACGCCAGCGCCGTTCAGTTGCAGCGGTTGGCCGCCGATCTGCACCGTCGGCTCGAACTTGACCCCCTCGACTTCGAGCGGCTGCCCCTGGGCAATCGCCGAGAACATCAACAACAACACCGTTGCCAGCCTCTTCGTCATTCGCCTCTCCTCGCCTTAAAGCTGCTTCGACACCATGATTCAAACCCGCTCTGCGTTGGCCTGCCGACCCAAGCCCTTGGGCAGCGGGAACACGACATTTTCCTGCACACCATCGAGCGTTCGCACCTTTTCGGCGCCGAGCGCACGCAAGCGGTCGGTCAGAGCCCGCACGAGCGACTCCGGCGCCGACGCACCTGCCGTGACGCCGATGCGCGGCCTGCCACTCAGCCAGGCAGGATTCAGGTCCGCCGCGCTGTCGACGAGGTAGGCGGGAACGCCGAATCGCTGCGCAACCTCGCGCAGGCGGTTGGAATTGGAACTGGTGCGGCTGCCGATGACGATCACCAGGTCGACCCGCGGCGCCATCAGTTTCACCGCGTCCTGACGGTTCTGCGTCGCATAACAGATATCGGCCTTCTTCGGTTCCGCGATCTGCGGAAAGCGCTGCTTCAAGGCCGCAACGATCTGTGCCGCATCATCGATCGACAACGTAGTCTGTGTGACGTAAGCGAGGTTGTGCGGATCGCGAACCTCGAGCTGCGCCACGTCATCGACCGATTCGACGAGGACAATGCCTCTGTCGGCCTGACCCATCGTTCCTTCGACCTCGGGGTGCCCCGCGTGTCCGATCATGACGATCTCGCGGCCTTGCGCGCGCATGCGCGCCACCTCGACATGAACCTTCGTCACTAAGGGGCAAGTCGCATCGAACACACGCAGGCCGCGTACGTGCGCCTCCTGGCGCACCGACTTGGAAACGCCGTGAGCCGAAAACACCACCGTGCCACCGGCAGGCACCTGTTCCAATTCATCGACGAAGACTGCGCCCTTGGCGCGCAGGTCAGCGACCACGTGCGTGTTGTGAACGATTTCGTGGCGAACGTAGATGGGCGCACCGTGCACCTGCAATGCCCGCTCGACGATTTCGATCGCCCGGTCAACCCCGGCACAAAAACCACGCGGCTGCGCCAACAGAACTTCCATCAAAGCACTCCGATCACGTGCACTGAAAACCGCACTGGCAACCCAGCCAACGGATGATTGAAATCAACAATGACGCGTCGCTCATCGCGCTGTTTCACCACGCCGGCGAGGCGCCCGCCCCCGGGCCGGTTGAACTCGATCAGATCACCCGCTGTGTACTCGACTTCTGGGTCGGCATGAGCATCGAAAGTGGCGCGCGCGATCGACTGCACCATATCGGCACTTCGTTCACCGAATGCCTCCGCCGCCGCAATATCAAAGGCCGCCTCTTCACCTTCCTTCAGCCCCACAAGGCACCGCTCCAGGCTTGCCGCCAGCTGTCCACTGCCCAACTGCAGCGTGGCCGGCCGGCCACCCAACGTGCTGATGACTTCGCGCTCGTTGCCGTCGACCTGCGCCGCAAGTCGATAATGCAGCGTCACGTGTGAATCAGCCGCGATCCGGGTCATGTCCATCACCAAGCGCAGAGGCAGTAGTGTAGCCAAGGGCTCTGGCATGACCGTGCGCCACTGGCCGGAGGGCGAGCGTCCGCGCGAGCGATTGCTCGCCCAAGGTCCGCAGATTCTTTCCGAAGCAGAGCTGCTGGCGGTCTTCCTGCGCATTGGCTTGCCGGGCCGTAGCGTGCTCGATCTGGCGCGCGGTGCGCTCGATCGGTTCGGCTCCCTCAACGGCCTGCTCCATGCTGCGCGCGCTGACGTCGAAGCGATGCCGGGGTTCGGCCCTGCCAAGTACGCCCAGCTGCAGGCGGTGCTCGAGCTGGCGCGCCGCGCGTTGCGGGAGGATGTGCGTCGCGACACCGTGCTCGACTCGCCCGTCAAGGTGCGTAATTACCTTCGCATGGCAATCGGGCAGCTGCCCCACGAGGTCTTCAGCGCGCTTTTTCTCGACGCACAGAATCGCCTGATCGACTACGAGGAGCTGTTTCGCGGCACGCTGACGCAAACCAGCGTCTATCCACGAGAGATCGTCAAACGCGCGCTGGCGCGCAACTGCGCCGCTGTGATCTTTGCCCACAATCATCCATCCGGCGTCGCCGAGCCGAGCCGCGCCGACGAAATGCTGACCCGGACGCTAAGTGAAGCACTAGCCTTGGTCGACGTCCGCGTCCTCGACCACATCATCGTTGCTGGATCTGGAAGCGTCTCCCTTGCCGAACGCGGGCTCCTTTAGGTTCGATAGCATCACGGGCGAATGCCAATTGCAGGCTGGCACTGGAACTTCGCCGCAGGTATACTTTTGAGCTTTGGTCGGCGTTTTGGGTCCATAGAGCCATCGATCCGCAGAGCGCCGAGTCCAGTTACAAAATCGAGGAAGAAGTCATGGCACGCGTTTGCCAAGTCACGGGCAAGAAGCCGTTGGTCGGCAACAACGTTTCGCACGCCAACAACAGGACAAAGCGTCGTTTTTTGCCGAACCTGCAGGATCGGCGCTTCTGGGTCGAAAGCGAGAAGCGCTGGGTACGACTGCGCCTGACCAATGCCGGGCTGCGCACGATGGAAAAGCAAGGCATTGACGCCGTGCTAGCCGAATTGCGCAGCCGCGGCGAACTCTGATCAGATAAGGGAGAGCGACGATGGCCAAGGGCGCACGCGAAAAGATCAAGCTGGAATCTTCGGCTGGAACCGGTCACTTCTACACGACGAGCAAGAACAAGCGCACGACGCCTGACAAGCTGCAGTTCATGAAGTTTGATCCGGTCGCACGCAAGCACGTTGCGTACAAGGAAACCAAGCTCAAATAAGCGGGTTAACTCGCCCAACAAAAAAACCGGCCAATGCCGGTTTTTTTGTTGGGGTCGCACCGCGGATCAGGCGGGCATCGGCGCGTAGCTGCGGATGCGGACGGCCGCTTCCTGCAGGGCTCGGATGCCGCTGGCTTCGGCGCGAGTGATCCAGTCCTGCAGGTGGGCCAGCATCTGCTCGCGCGACGTCGTACCGCGCTCCCAGATGGCCGCCAGCTCGGCCCGCATGTCGACTAGCGTGTGCATGACACGGCTTTGCGTCAGCAATTCACGCAGCGTCTGCTGCTGGGCCGGCGGAATCGATTGCACATCAGACGTGCGCAGCCAGCGCCGCAGCGTTGCAAAGCGCTGTCGATCAGCCGCCGTCAGCCTTAACCGACGCAATTCCTCATTAAACGCTCCGCGCAATCCGCGCGCGTAACGCGAAAGCAGGTCGTAACGATTCGCGATTACGGCTTGCAGCGTGTGCAGATCGACCTGGCGCGGTTCAGCGATCTTGGCCACTGGTGCGATTCGCAATACCTTGGCCAGCCCCAGCGCCGACAACACGCGGATATAGGCCCAACCAAGATCGAACTCGAACCACTTGCTCGAAAGTTTTGCGGAGGTCGGGTAGGTGTGATGATTGTTATGCAGTTCTTCGCCCCCGATCAAAATGCCCCAAGGGCTGATGTTGGCCGCCGCATCCGGGCTGTCGTAATTGCGATAACCCCAGTAGTGTCCAATGCCGTTGATGACACCCGCAGCGAAAAACGGAATCCAGATCATCTGTACCGCCCACACGGCTAGGCCGGCCGCACCGAACAAAATCAGGTCGGCACCGAGCATCAGTCCACAGCCTTGCCAGGAGAAACGTGAATAGACGTTGCGCTCGACCCAATCGTTCGGCGTGCCGTGACCGTAACGGGAAAGTGTTTGGTCGTTGCCCGCCTCGTCCTTGTACAACTCGGCACCCTGCCACAGCACCTTTTTCAAGCCGCGCGTCTGTGGGCTATGCGGATCCTCGGTCGTTTCGCACTTGGCGTGGTGCTTGCGATGGATGGCCACCCACTCCTTCGTCTGCATGCCAGTGGTCAGCCAAAGCCAGGCGCGGAAAAAATGAGCTATCAGCGGATGCAGGTCCAGCGCGCGGTGCGCCTGCGACCGGTGCAGGAAGATCGTCACCGCGGCGATGGTGATGTGTGTCATCAGCAGCGCGGCGACAACGATCTGCCACCACGAGAGATTCAAACCACCGCCCTCGAGAAACTCAAGAAGATACATGCCACCCCCGGCAACATCCGGCAACGGCGCGCCGGACAAACGAAATAACAAAGAGATGGGATTGTACGGGGGCTACGCCTCACGAGCAAAGCGCCGTACGGGTGATCTGTCAGGTTGGGCCCGGCCGCCGCAATTCGGCGCGCAGTCTCACCTGCTCGGCTTACCGCTGCCGTTGCAATACAGCGGCGAAGAAACCGTCAGTGCCGTGCAGGTGGGGCAGCATGACGAAATACGGCGCGAATCGATCAAGATCCGCAATCGCTATTCCCTGAGGGCGCAATACATCGACGGCTGCCAAGCATACGAACTCGGGCCGCTCGCCGACGAAACGGTCGATCACCGCCTGGTTCTCCTCGGCAAGCAGCGAACAGGTGGCATAGACGAGGCGACCCCCCGGCTTGACCAGCCGGCAAGCGGCGCGCAGGACATTGTGCTGTACCGCGTTCACCCGGGCCAATTCAGTCTCGTCGAAGCGCCATTTGAGATCCGGATTGCGCCGCAGGGTGCCGCTGCCCGAGCACGGCACATCGACCAGCACGCGATCGATCTTGCCGGCCAGCCGCCTCACGCGCGGATCGTTTTCGCTGCCAATCGCCGCCGGATGCACATTCGACAGGCCGCTGCGCTTCAGACGCGGGCCAAGCCCGGCCAGTCGACGCGCATGAATGTCGAACGCGTAGATCCGGCCGGTCGATCGCATCAGATTGCCCAGCGCTAGCGTCTTGCCACCAGCGCCGGCGCAGAAGTCAACCAGCATTTCGCCGCGCTTGGGTGCCACCAGGCGAGCGATCAACTGGCTGCCTTCGTCCTGCACCTCGATCTTGCCGTCCTGATATAGCGGCCAGCGCGTCAGGCCCGGCTTCTCGCACAGGCGTACGCCTTCCGGCGAATAGGGCGTCGGCTCGGCCCGCAGCGGTGCATGCTGACGGGTCGATGAACGCAACTCGGCCAGTACCTGTTCGCGCTGCGCCCGTTGAGTATTGACGCGCAGGTCGAGCGGCGCTGCCTCGGCCAGCGCCGCCATTAAGGGCTGCGCGTCATCGTACTGATCGTTTATGCGCCGAAACAGCCACAGCGGCATTTCCGCTTGCACCGTCTCGGGCGCCGTCTGCGTCCTGGTTGACAGCGCATGGCGCACGGCGCGCTCGTCGTTGCGCAGTGCGCGCTTGTCAAGCGCTGCCGCACCATGCTGGCGTCCGAGCGTGATCAACGCCGCCAACCTCGGCGCCCGGACCGGATCGGCCGGCTGCATTATCCAGCGCAAGCTGGCATAGCGGCGCAAGGCGAAGAACACCGCCTCGGCAATGAGGCTGCGATCGCGAGCGCCGAGCTTGGCATGCTGCTTGAAATAGCGCGACATCACCCCGTCGGCGGGGCCTTCAAAGCGCAGCACCTGCGCCAGCAATTGCGCCAGGCTGTCGACGACGAGCGATGTGATGCGCAGGCTGTTCACTCAAGCACCGCCAGCGCGCCGGGAGGCAGATCATGACTGATCACGCGGCCGTCGGCGAGCGACACACGACCCTCGCACAGCCAGCGCACACAGCGCGGCAGCAATACATGCTCCCGCTGCAGAACGCGTTCTGCGAGTGTTTCCTCGGTGTCTCCGGACAGCACGGCAACGGCGGCCTGCGCGACGATTGCGCCGCCATCGACCACGTTGGAAACGAAATGCACCGTCGCCCCATGAACGCGCACGCCGGCGGCCAACGCCTGCCGATGCGTCGCCAGCCCGGGAAATGCCGGTAGCAGCGACGGATGGATATTGATCAGCCGCCCGTTGAAATGCTCGACAAAGCGGCTGCTCAGCACGCGCATGAATCCGGCCAGCACGATCAAATCAGGCGCATGCGCATCGATTGCGCTCGACAGCTCGAGATCGAACGCTTCGCGCGAATCAAAGCGCGTGTGCTCGATGACCGTCACCGGCACGCCATGCGCCCGCGCCACCTGCAGACCAGCCGCCTCGACGCGATTGCTGATCACCGCAACGATGCGGGCCGGGATGTCGACCGCCCAATTCTCCGCCGCTGCAGTGCGCAGGATCGATTCCAGGTTGCTGCCGCGTCCGGAGATCAGGCAGACGATGCGTTTCATGCGGCGCGAATTCTACGCGCCGTTTTTTTGCGGCGGTCGGCGCGGTGAATCGTGAGTGGCCTGCTCCGTATAATTTCGCCGCTCTTCAGCTTCCCTGCTCGATGAAAATCTTTCGCGGCATCGCCCGCAGCGGCAATCGAGTTCCGGTAGCGCTGGCGATCGGCAATTTCGACGGCGTTCACCGCGGCCACCAGGCGCTGCTGGCGCAACTGGTCGCCGCCGCGCGCCGCCGCAGCTTGACGCCGGCGGTGATGACGTTCGAGCCACATCCGCGGGAGTTATTCGCGCCCGACAGCGCGCCGGCCCGCGTGGCCAATCTGCGCGACAAGATCGACGGCCTTGCCGCGGCCGGCGTCCAGCGCGTCTTCATCCAGCACTTCAACCGCCGCTTCGCTCAGCTCAGCCCCGAGCAATTCGTCGATGACGTGCTGGTGGCGGGGCTGAATACGCGTTGGCTGATGGTCGGCGATGACTTCCGCTTCGGAGCAAGGCGCGCCGGCGATGTCGAGCTGCTGCGTCAGCGCGGGGCGACACACGGCTATACGGTCGAACAGCTGGCCACCGTGCTCGAGCACGGCGTGCGTGTTTCCAGTTCGGAAGTGCGAGAGGCACTGGCCGGCGGCGATCTGGCCCACGCTGCGGCCCTGCTGGGGCGACCCTACGCTATCAGCGGCCGCGTCCTGCATGGCCGCAAGCTGGGCCGCGAGATCGGATTTCCGACGCTGAACCTGCGGCTGGCACACAGGCGGCCGGCGGCACACGGCATCTTCGCGGTGAAGGTGCATGGACTGGGCGAAGGGCCTTGGCCAGGCGTGGCGAGCATCGGTCTGCGGCCAACGGTCGATGACACCGGCCGCTGGCTGCTCGAGGTGCATCTGTTCGATTTCGCGCAGCAGGTCTACGGCAAGCTGGTGCGCGTCGAGCTGGTGCACAAGCTGCGTGATGAAACCAAGTACGAATCGCTGCAGGCGCTGAGCAGCGCCATCCGCAACGACGCGGCCGCGGCCCGCGCGCTGCTGGCGCCGATCGATCCGCAACCGTAGCCACGGTCGCCGTTCGCTGGCGTGGTCGCGGCGGCGCACCAGCGTAGTCCGTAAACTCCATCCTTCAACGCGACCGACCTTGAAGAGCCCGAGGGGGCCAAGGAGCATCAGATGGCTGACGCCGACAAGCCGTCCAAGGGCAAGCCGCCCGCGGATCCTGCCAGCAAGAAATACCCGCTGAACCTGCCCGACACGCCGTTTCCGATGCGTGGCGACCTGCCCAAGCGCGAGCCGGGCTGGGTCGCCGACTGGGACAAGCGCAATGTCTACGGCGCAATCCGCAAGGCCCGCCACGGCGCGCCGAAGTTCGTCCTGCACGACGGCCCGCCGTATGCGAACAGCGAGATCCACCTCGGCACCGCGGTCAACAAGATCCTGAAGGACATCGTCGTCAAGACCCGCTCGATGGCCGGCTTCGACGCGGTGTACGTGCCCGGCTGGGACTGCCACGGCATGCCGATCGAGATCCACATCGAGAAGAAGTTCGGCAAGCATCTGCCGCGTGCCGAAGTGCAGGCCAAGGCGCGGGCGCACGCCACCGAGCAGATCGCCATCCAGATGAAGGGCTTCAAGCGGCTCGGCGTGCTCGGCGACTGGGGCAACCCGTACAAGACGATGACCTTCAAGGCCGAGGCCGACGAGATCCGCACGCTGGGCCGGATGATGGAGCGCGGCTTCGTCTACCGGGGACTGAAGCCGGTGAACTGGTGCTTCGACTGCAATTCGGCGCTGGCCGAAGCCGAAGTCGAGTACATCGACAAGAAGACGCCGGCGATCGACGTGGCCTTCCCGCTGGCGCGCGGCGAGGAGGCGCAGGTCGCCGGACTGTTCGGCGTGGCCGCGCTGGGCAAGCCGACCTTCACGGCGATCTGGACCACGACGCCGTGGACGATTCCCGCCAACCAGGCACTGAACTTCCATCCCGAGTTCACCTACGCGCTGGTCGATGCCGGCGACCGGCTGCTGATCCTCGCCGAGTCGCTCGCCGAATCCTGCCTGCAGCGCTACGGGCTGAAGGGCCGCGTGGTCGCCACCTGCGTCGGGCAGAAACTCGAACGCGTCCGTTTCCGCCATCCGCTGGCCTCGCTGGACAAAGGCTACGAGCGCGACGCGCCGGTCTATCTCGGCACCTACGTGACGGCCGACGCGGGCACCGGCATCGTGCATTCGTCGCCCGCTTATGGCGTCGAAGACTTCGACTCGTGCAAGTCGTATGGCATGGCCAACGACGAGATCCTGAACCCAGTGCAGGGCGACGGCGCCTACGCAGCGGACTTCCCCCTGTTCGGCGGGCAGAAGATCTGGGACGCCAACGCGAAGATCGTCGACGCCCTGCGCGTGGCCGGCAGCCTCCTGCACGCCGAGCAGCAGAGCCATTCGTACATGCACTGCTGGCGGCACAAGACGCCGCTCATTTACCGCGCCGCCTCGCAGTGGTTCGTGCGCATGGATGGTGCCACGCGCGAGACCGCCGGCGTGATGCAGAGCGAGACGGTCGGCGAGACGCTGCGCCAGACCGCGCTGCACGCGATCGAGGTCACCGCCTTTTATCCGTCGTGGGGCAAGGCACGGCTGCACGGCATGATCGCCAACCGGCCCGACTGGTGCATCTCGCGCCAGCGCAACTGGGGCGTGCCGCTGCCGCTGTTCACGCACAAGGCCACGGGCGAACTGCATCCGCACACGCTCGAACTGCTCGAGGCGGCGGCGCAGAAGGTCGAAGCCGGGGGCGTCGAAGCCTGGAGCCGGGCCGAGATCACCGACTTCCTGCCGCAGGCGGAGGCCGCGGAGTATGACAAGGCAGCCGACATCCTCGATGTCTGGTTCGATTCGGGCTCGACCCACCGCACGGTGATGCGCGGCTCGCACGCCGCGGATCTCGCCTACCCGGCCGATCTGTACCTCGAGGGTTCGGACCAGCACCGCGGCTGGTTTCATTCGTCGCTGTTGATCGGCGCTGCGATCGACGGCCGCGCGCCGTACAAGGGCCTGCTGACGCACGGCTTCGTCGTCGATGCGCAGGGCCGCAAGATGAGCAAGTCGCTCGGCAACGGCATCGAACCAGTCGAGCTGGCCGACAGGCTCGGCGCCGAGATCATGCGACTGTGGGTGGCTTCGACCGACTACTCCGGCGAAATGACGATCGGCGACGAGATCCTGAAACGCGTGGTCGAAAGCTACCGGCGCATCCGCAACACGCTGCGCTTCCTGCTCGCCAATACCAGCGACTTCGACCCGGCGCAGCACGCGGTACCGGTCGAGCAACTGCTGGAGATCGACCGCTACGCGCTGGCACTCACGGCGCAGATGCAGGCGGAGGTGCTCGAATCCTGCCAGCGCTACGAGTTCCATCCGGTCATCGCGCGGCTGCAGACTTTCTGCTCCGAGGATCTCGGCGCCTTCTACCTCGATATCCTCAAAGACCGCCTGTACACCACCGCCGCCAGCTCGCACGCGCGCCGCTCGGCGCAGACCGCGCTGTGGCATGTCACCGCCAGCCTGCTGCGGCTGATGGCGCCGTTTCTCAGCTTCACCGCCGAGGAAGCGTTCGCCGTATTTTCGCCGAACGAAGCCGGCACGATCTTCACCGAGGTCTATCACGAGTTGCCCGGTGTCGCCGGCCACGAGGCGCTGCTCGCCAAATGGGGGCGAATCCGCGCCGTGCGTGCCGACGTGTTGAAGGCGATCGAGGCGCAGCGCGAGGCGGGCAAGATCGGCTCGTCGCTGCAGGCCGAACTCGACCTGAGCCTTTCCGGCGACCGCCATGCGCTGTTGGCCACGCTCGGCGACGATCTGCGCTTCGTGATGATCACCAGCCGTGCCACGCTGTATCGGGCGGCGACCGAGGCCGACGAGAAGATCGTCGTCGGGGCCTCGCCGCACAAGAAGTGCGACCGCTGCTGGCACTGGCGCGCCGAGGTCGGCAACGTGGCCGAGCATCCGACACTGTGCGGACGTTGCGTCAGCAACCTGTTCGGCACGGGCGAAGCAAGGACGGCCGCCTGATGACCTGGAGCGCCAGGAAGTCGTGGATCCAGACGCTGGCGCCCTGGCTCGGCGTGGCGACCGTGGTCGTCCTTCTCGACCAGATCACCAAGGTGACGATCGAGCGGCTGTTCGACTTTGGCGATGTGCACCCGGTCACCGGCTTCTTCAATCTCGTGCTGACCTACAACAAGGGGGCAGCGTTTTCGTTCCTCGCTTCCGCGTCGGGCTGGCAAAAGCAGTTTCTGACGGCCGTGGGCATCGTCGCCTCCGTGTTCATTCTGTACTTGCTGGCGCGACACGGCACGCAAAAGCTCTTTTCCATGGCCCTGGCGCTGATCCTCGGCGGCGCGGTCGGCAATGTGATCGATCGCCTGGCTCATGGCCACGTGATCGATTTCCTCGACTTTCACTGGCGCGGATGGCACTGGCCCGCGTTCAACGTCGCAGATTCGGCGATCGTCTGCGGCGCGGCCCTGCTGATCCTCGACGAGCTGCTGCGGGTGCGACGGTCAAAGTGACGACGATCTGGGACTACTCCGGCCTCGTCGCCGCCGCCTACGACCACTACTTCGGCGCCGAGCCGTACTGGGACCAAGCGTTCTACGAACATCGGCTCGCAGCAAACGGCGGCCGCGCCCTCGAAGTGGCCTGCGGCACCGGCCGGCTGCTGCTGCCGCTCGCGCGCGACGGTCACGACGTCGAGGGTCTGGACGCCTCGTGCGACATGCTCGACCGCCTGCGCGCCAAGGCACGGGCGATGAACCTCGCGCCGCGGCTGCACGAGGCGCCGATGCAGGACTTCGACCTGCGTGACCGCTACCGCACGGTGTTCGTCCCGGCGACCTCGTTCGGCATCCTGGTCGAGCCCGGCGAGATCCGCGCTGCGCTTGCCTGCTTCCTGCGCGCGCTGGAACCCGGCGGCGAGGTGTTGCTTCCCGTCAGCGAGGCCGGCGCGGACGATGAGCCGATCGCCGACTGGCACGAGCGCCGCAACGTGCCCGTGCCGGAGTACGGCGCACGGGTCGTCGTCCACGAGCGCACCGGTTACGAGGACGAAGGACGGATCCAGCGCTGGTCTCTGCGCTACACGGTCGAGCGGCCGGGGCAGCCACAAGAGGTCTTCTTTCGCGAGCATCGGGTCCGTCACTACCGGCCCGACGAGTTCCGCACGCTGCTCGAGAGCGCGGGCTTCGAAGGCATTTCGACGCGCCGTGGATATACTGAGTCGGAGTCGTCCGATCCCGACGACGACCTCGTTTTCTCCGCCCGCCGGCCTGGTACCAGATGAACCTGCAAGGCAAACGTCTCGTCATCGGCATGACCGGTGGCATCGCCGCCTACAAGGTCTGCGAACTGGTCCGCCGCCTGCAGGACGAAGGCGCATCCGTGCGGGTGGTGATGACCCGCGCCGCGCAGGAGTTCGTGTCGGCGACGACGATGCAGGCGCTCAGTGGCCAGCCGGTGGCCACTGACCAATGGGGCGCCGAAGGCACGCGCGTAGCCAACGCCATGCCGCACATCGACCTGTCGCGCGATGCCGATGCAATCGTGATTGCGCCGTGCACCGCCAATTTGATCGCCAAGCTGGCACACGGGCTGGCCGATGATCTGCTCTCGACACTGGTGCTGGCCCGCCGGGAGTTGCCGCCGTGTCCGGTGTTGGTCGCACCGGCGATGAACGTCGAGATGTGGAACAACCCCGCCACGGTGCGCAATGTGGCGACGATCCGCGCCGACGGCATCGAGATCCTGGGTCCCGCCAGTGGCGCGCAAGCCTGTGGCGAAACCGGTGCCGGCCGCATGCTCGAGCCGCACGAACTGCTCGACGACATCATCGCCTTCTTCCAGCCGAAGCTGCTGGCCGGCCGGCGCGTACTGATCACCGCCGGCCCGACCTTCGAACCGATCGACCCGGTGCGCGGCATCACCAACCTGTCCTCCGGCAAGATGGGTTTCGCGCTGGCCCGCGCTGCCCGCGAAGCCGGCGCCAAGGTCACGCTGGTCGCCGGGCCCAGCAGTCTTGCCGCCCCGCGCGGCGTGCGGCGTATCGACGTGCAGACCGCGCGCGACATGTACGACGCGGTGATGGGTTACGCCAACCGCGCCGATGTCTTCATTGCAGTCGCAGCGGTAGCCGACTGGCGCGTCGCCAATGCCAGCGCGCAGAAGCTGAAGAAGACGACCTTGGCCGTGCCGCCGGCACTGCAGTTCGAACCGAATCCCGACATCCTGGCCGCAGTCGCCGCCCTGCCCGGCGCACCGCTGTGCGTCGGCTTTGCCGCCGAGAGCGAAAACGTCATTGCCAACGCGCAGGCCAAGCGCCAGGCCAAGGGGATCGCAATGATCGTCGCCAATCAGGCCCAGCAGGCACTGGCCAGCGACGAGGCCGAAGTGCATCTGATCGACGAGTCAGCCGTGCGCACCCTGACGCGGGCGCCGAAGCTCGGGCAGGCGCGCGCGATTGTCGCCGCTATTGCGCAGCGGTTGGGTTGAAGCAGTTCCCATGCTCGACTGCCGCGAACCTCCGAACGGGGATTTCGTAGCCTTTGTCGAAAAGATCGAACGCGAACAACTGACGCGCGCGATGCAACCGCACAAGCTGCCGGAATTGTCAGCGGGTGGCATGAAGACTGACGCCAAGTCGGCCTCGGCAACCGAAGCAAAGCGGGTGCTGCGTTCGCTGCGCGACGAGGAAGCGAACGGCGCAACGGCAGGCCGCGGCGCGCTGATCGGTATCGCCATCGGCGTCGCACTGATCGTGTTTGGGCTGCTGGCCGAGGGCGGGATTTTCCTGGTGATCGTTGGCGCGGTGCTGCTCTGGCACAACCTGCGCAAGTTCAAACGCGGCGCCGCTACCATGTCGATCAAAGCTCCGCTGACAGAGGAGGTCGACCGCGCTTTCGGCCAGAAGATGGCGAAGCCCGCGCGCGAAAAAAGCGGATGAAACTCGAAGTACGCGTTCTCGATCCGCGGCTGCGCGAGAACCTGCCGCAGTACGCAACGGCCGGCAGCGCCGGACTGGACCTGCGCGCCTGCCTCGACGAGCCGCTGATCCTGCGCCCCGGCGAGGCGCAACTGATTCCGAGCGGCATCGCCATTCATCTCGAAAACGCGGGCTATGCGGCGCTGATCCTGCCCCGTTCGGGCCTTGGCCATAAACACGGCGTCGTGCTCGGCAACCTCGTTGGGCTGATCGATTCCGACTACCAGGGACAACTGATGGTGTCTTGCTGGAATCGCGGCCGCGAACCGTTCACAGTGCAGCCACTGGAGCGCATCGCACAGATGGTCGTGGTGCCTGTGGTGCAGGTGCAGTTGAATATCGTCGAGGAGTTCAAGAACAGCCACCGCGGCGCCGGCGGCTTCGGCTCGACCGGCAAGACCTGATGCTTGCGCGGGGCGCGCGCGCCTTGTTGCGCGCTTTCGGCTGGCGAGTCGATTTTGCCCCGCCGCCAGGCCCGCGCGGCGTGCTCATCGTCTACCCGCATACATCGAACTGGGACTTCGTGATCGGTCTGCTTGCCAAATGGGCGATCAGTCTGCCGCTGCGCTGGGTCGGCAAAGAATCGCTGTTTCGCGGCCTGACCGGTGCCACCCTCGGGCGTCTGATGCGGCTGTGGGGTGGCCGCGCCGTTGACCGACATCGCTCGAGTGGTGCGGTCGACCAGCTCGCCCAGCTGATGCGCAGCGAACCCTGGTTCTGGTTGGCGCTGTCGCCGGAGGGTACGCGCAAGCACCAGGACCATCTGCGCTCGGGCTTTTACCATCTCGCACTGACCATGAAGGTGCCGGTAGGCTTGGCTTTCATTGATTACGGCAGCAGGACGATCGGCGTGCGGGACTACGTGCATATGAGCGGCGACTTGGGCACCGACCTGCAACTGCTGCGTAACTTCTACGCTGACAAACGTGGTCGCTTTCCGCACCAGGCCAGCACGATTGCCTTTCGTTCCCCGCCGCCCGCCGACAACCACCAGTGAGACCACGGATCGTTGCCGCCGCACTCATCTGCGCCTTATGGCTGCCTTCGCACGCGCAGGACTTCGGGCGCGAGGCGCGCTGGCGCTCCGAAGTTGTTTCCGGCCTGGTCGTCGGCGAGGCGGTGGATCTGCGCAGCAGCGATGGTCGCGCCTTTCTCGGCCTGTACACGCACAGTGTCGGCGCGAAGACGGCTCTGGTCATCGTGCACGGCATCGGCGTGCATCCGGATCACGGCCTCATCGGTACGTTGCGCATGGCACTGGCCGACCGGGGCTTCAGCACGCTGTCGATCCAGATGCCGGTGCTGGCGGCTGAGGCCAGGCCCGACGAGTATGCGCGGCTGTTCCCGCTCGCGGCCGAGCGTATCGGCATAGCGTCGGCCTGGCTCTCCGCCCGCGGCTATCGCGATAGCGTTCTTATCTCACACAGCATGGGCAGCCGAATGGCAAACGCCTATTTCGACACCGCAGATCAACCGGTGTTTCGCGCTTGGATCGCGCTCGGCCTCGGCACCGAATTCAGCCGCCCCTTCGAGCAACGCAGGCCGCTGCCGGTGCTCGATGTACTCGGTGATGCCGACCTGCCGGCAGTGCTGAACACTGCTGCTGAGCGCCGGCGCGTGACCGGATTGATTACCGGCAGCCGCCAGCTGACGATAAAGGGCGCCGACCATTTCTACGCCGGCCGCCACGCGGCGCTGATCGAGGCGATCGCCGCCTTTGCGGCGCATTGAGTCTCGACAGAAAACGGCGACGCATCGCGTCGCCGCTCGGATGGCAGAAAGCCTCTCGTGCTCAGGCCAGCATGTCCGACCAGACCGTCTGTGCCCAGCCCCAGGCGTAGCCGCCCTCGATTTTCCACTGCGCACGATCCTGGCCGGAAACGCCGCCGGAACCGGACACGGCGACCATGGTCTTCTTGCCATCGTCCCAGTGATGCACGCTGGCCACATGGATCGCGTTGGTGTCGTCGACGAAGCTGTAGCAGGTGTTGGCCATCATTGGCGGCAACGGCGCGCGCCCGCTCATCAATTCGACGATCGCCGCCGCGACGGCCTTGCCGTGCTGGTTGGCCATGTGGCCGGACTTCGGCATGCCCGGGGCCGACAACGTCGCATCGCCCAGCACGTGCACGTTTGGCACCTTGATCGACTCGAGCGACATCCAGTTGACCTCGCACCAGCGATCGTTGGCGGTGATCAACCCGGCGTCGCGCGCAATGTCGCCGGCGCGCTGCTGCGGGATGAAGTTCAGCACATCACCTTTGATACGGTCGCCGAGGTTAGACAAGAAGGTCCTGCCTTTGACGTCGACCTCATTGATCGCCATGTTGGCCTGGTAATCGACGATGCCGGCGTAGTCCTCCTTCCAGACCCGCGTGAACAGCGGTCCTTTGGAAGTGACTTGCGGGTTGGCATCGAGGGCCAGCAGCTTGCTCTTCGGCTTGCGCGTCTTCAGGTAATGGGCGATCTGGCAGATGCGCTCGTACGGCCCCGGCGGGCAACGGTATGGTGCCAACGGTACGCTGAGCACCACCGTGCCGCCGTCGGGCATCGCCTCAAGCTGACGGCGCAGCAGGACCGTTTGCGGGCCGGCCTTCCAGGCATGCGGAATCGTTTCGGCATCGGCTGCCGTCATTCCCTTGGCACGCTCATACATGAACTCGATGCCCGGCGAGACAACCAGCCGGTCGTACGGCAGTGCGCCGCCCGAAGCCAGCCGCACCTGCTTCTTGCCCGCATCGATTCCCGTGACCGTGTCGTGCACGACATTCACGCCGTGCTTGCGCAGGCCGTCGTAACTCGTTGTCAGCTGGTCGATGGTGCGGCTGCCGCCGATCACCAGATTGGAAATCGGGCAAGAGACGAAACTGCGACCGGGTTCGACCAGCGTCACATCGATGCCGCCGGCAGACCACAGACGCATGTACTTGGCGGCGGTCGAACCGCCCCAGCCGCCGCCAACCACCACCACCTTACCCTTGCCGCCGCCCATGCTGGCACAGGCGCCCAGCGAGCCGATCGCCGCTCCGGCCGCGGTCAGCTTCAACAGATCGCGCCGGGAGAACTTTTGGAAAGTCATCGCATGTCTCCTTGTTATCGGCCCATCGACTGGCGGGCAATCTGTTCGGCGATGGCATCGATCTGCTCGTCGGTGTAGCCCTTGGCGATCTGATGCATCAGGGTCGCCGCACGCTTGCCATCACGGAATGCGCGCATGCGCTCGGCGATCTGCTCTTTCTTTTGTCCGGCCAGGCTCGGCATTTCGCCGCGCGCCACGCCGCTGGTGCCGTGGCAATTGGCACAGTTGGCCGCGATGTAGCGAGCGGCGTTGGCGTTGGTCTGGGCCACCGCCGGCATCAGGCTGAACGCCGATGCCGCGAGCCCGACCGTCGTCGCTGCAACGAGAAGTCTGCTTCTCACTCGATGTCTCCTTTTTTCGTTGTCTAACAGGCAAGAAAGGAAAAGGCCCGCAATAACACTACTGCGGGCCAAGTTTCATCAGATTTTCGGGCGATGTCTACTGGCGCCCGCCAGACAGCCTCGCCAATTTCCGAGAGGGCTATTCGGAAAGTACGGTCTCGTCCTGAGGCGCGGGAGGCGCATCGCCGCTGTCCTCCGGCGGGAAATCGAGTGCAATCTGGCCTACGTCGTCGACGTCGACACTGACCTTGCCGCCGCCCAGCAGTCGCCCGAACAGCAGTTCGTCGGCCAGCGCCTTGCGGATCGTGTCCTGGATCAGCCGCGCCATCGGCCGAGCGCCCATGACCGGATCGAAACCCTTCTTGGCCAGGTGCTGGCGCAAGGCGTCCGAGAAGCGGATGTCGACCTTCTTCTCGTGCAACTGGTCTTCGAGCGCCATCAAGAACTTGTCGACTACGCGCAGGATCACCTCTTCGTCGAGTGCACGGAAGCTGATGATCGCGTCCAGCCGGTTGCGGAACTCGGGCGTGAACATCCGCTTGATATCGGCCATCTCGTCGCCGGCCTCGCGCGCATTGGTAAAGCCGATCGAGCGCCGCTGCAGCGTCTCCGCACCGGCATTCGTGGTCATGACGATGATCACGTTGCGGAAGTCCGCTTTGCGGCCGTTGTTATCGGTCAATGTGCCGTGGTCCATCACCTGCAGCAGGATATTGAAGATGTCCGGATGCGCCTTTTCGATCTCGTCCAGCAGCAGCACCGCGTGCGGCTTCTTGCTGATCGCCTCGGTCAGCAGCCCGCCCTGATCGAAGCCGACATATCCCGGCGGCGCGCCGATCAGCCGGCTCACCGCATGCCGCTCCATGTACTCGGACATGTCGAAGCGGGTCAGCTCGATCCCCATCGTGAAGGCCAGCTGCTTGGCCACCTCGGTCTTGCCCACGCCGGTCGGCCCGGAGAAGAGGAACGCCCCGATCGGCTTGTCCGGCTTGCCCAGGCCAGAACGCGCCATCTTGATCGCCGCCGACAGTGCCTCGATGGCCGGATCCTGACCGAACACCACGTTCTTGAGGTTGCGTTCGAGGCTTTTCAGCTGCGTGCGGTCGTCGGAAGAAACCGTCTGCGGCGGGATGCGCGCGATCTTGGCAATGATGTCCTCGACGTCGGTCTTCCCGATCGTCTTCTTGCGCTTGGACACCGGCAGGATGCGCTGCGCTGCGCCGGCCTCGTCGATCACGTCGATCGCCTTGTCGGGCAGGTGCCGGTCGTTGATGTACCGCGCCGACAGCTCGGCGGCGGCCTGGATGGCGCTCGACGAGTAACGCACGCCATGGTGTTCCTCAAAGCGAGACTTCAGTCCCTTCAGGATCTCGATGGTCTGCTGCACCGTCGGTTCATTGACGTCGATCTTCTGGAAGCGGCGACTCAGCGCATGGTCTTTCTCGAAAATGCCGCGGTACTCGTTGTAGGTCGTCGCGCCGATGCATTTGAGCTGGCCGCTGGCCAACGCCGGCTTCAACAGGTTCGATGCGTCGAGCGTGCCGCCCGAGGCCGAGCCGGCGCCGATCAGCGTGTGGATCTCGTCGATGAACAAAATCGCGTTCGGGTTCGCCTTCAGCTGCTTGAGCACCGCTTTGAGCCGCTGCTCGAAATCGCCGCGATACTTGGTGCCGGCCAGCAGCGCCCCCATGTCCAGCGAGTAGACGCTCGATTGGGCCAGGATTTCGGGCACGTCTTCCTTGACCACGCGCCAGGCCAGTCCTTCAGCGATCGCGGTCTTGCCGACACCGTC